>DATKEE010000512.1:0-5713 GCA_035544555.1 Candidatus Methylomirabilota bacterium | reverse complement strand
AGTCCATACGCGGCGCATTATGCTGGGGCGGACGCGGTTCGCAAGTCCTCAACCGGGCGTTCACAAGCGAATGCTCCTCATACCCGCCTCCCCTTTGCCGGCGGCCCCGATCGCGGTCAACACCGCTCCGTCGGGCCGGTCGCGTCCGATCCGGATTGTATGGTTTTCCGGCGCATACACGGGCGGCTGGAAGCGGTCTCCCACAACTCGAATCGTGTAAACAATCTCGCCGCCGTCCTCCCGCACAACCTGCACGACGGGATCGCGCGCCCCTTCGAAATGAAGTTCCGGCAGCCACGCCACCGGCTCGCGGCCGTCGTTGTCGTCCATCGCCACCGTGATCGGCCAGCCGGAAAACTGCGCGGGGCGGCCCTGCCTGACGTCGGAGAAGCGCGGCCAGCATTCGAAGGTGATCCGGCGCGCGCGCTTGTTGAAGCGGACCAGACCATACCCATCCGCGCGTTGTTTCTCGTCGCTGATGTCCGGGGGATTGGCGTAGGCCAGCATGGAGAGCCGGTTGCCGAGGCCATCCCGAAAATCGCCGGTCCACGGCAGCGGACTGTCAGGAACGGGATTGGGCCCCGGCTGTTCATCCGGCGGATGCCACCAGCGTCCATAAATGGTGTTCACCAGCGCGGGACTCGTGAAGGCGTACGGGCCGTCGCGGAAATCCGTAATGCCGTGCTTGACCACAACGGCGAGGTGCTGGTCGCCGCAAAGGTGCACCGCCCGCGCGCGCCGGATTTCCTCAAGGGCGCGATTGCGCGGCGTCTGCGGCCAGCCGTTGCAATCCAGGTCGGCCAGCAACCGGTCGTCCCGCCTCCCGTGCATGTGGACGGCGCCGCAAAACGCGGTTTGCGACAGCACGGCCTTCATGCCCGCGCCCGTCCAATCCTGCCCCCAATCACGCAGAAACGTCTCCTGCCGCCCGCCGAGCAGTTCGAGGCCGGGCAAATCCACGGTCGCGGGATCGTAGGACGGATCGTTGATGTGATCCGGCCTGGGCCCCATTTCCGGAATCTTTCCCGCCGGCCCGCTCTTGAACTTCCGATCCTCGAGAATCGCGAAGTCCACACCCCCGACACGCAACCGCGTAAAGTAAACCGTAATGCCCCGCTCAACCGGCGCCGGATCCACCGCGTCCGGCAGATGCCAGGTCTGCTGCCGCTGCACCATGTTCACATAATCGACCGGATAAAAATAACCGCCGTCCGCGCCGTCCCTGCGCACACTGCGCTTGCCGTTCTCGCCCCACAGGTTCGGATGGCCGACGTCATGATCGTCCGGAATGCAGATCGTCGGCCGGTCGCGGAGAATTTCCCGAAACTGCAACCCGAACTCGATCCATCCCGCGGTGTGCTCGGTGTGGCGATAGGTCTGATCCCCCGCAAAGAACAGCAGATCGGGATCTTGCGCCTTCAGGTTATCGATGATCTCCGGACGCAGACCCGTTGTGCGACTGGAATTACAGGACATGTTCGCGACGACGATCTCCTCCTTTTCCACCGGATCGCGCCGGATGATTCCCTCGAACATCGCCGCGTTTCCATGTCGGACGCGATAGGGCACGTCGCGGCTCGCATCCCAGTCATTGACCCGGAAATGCGCGCTCCACCCCGGCAGCACGACGTCGGTCCGCGCCGCTTCCCGCCATTGTCCCTCCCGCTGAAACTCGAGTCGCACCGCGCGCGATTCGTCCGGCTTGAGCGGATACAACTGCGCCGTGAGCTTCAACACCCCCGCGTCGTGCGTGTAGAGGGCGAAGGCGACAATCTGGTCGCGCGGGACGTCCATGGAGGGCGGAGGATTCTGCCGCGGCGGTGTCGCGTTCCACCACTCGCCGACGGCCAGTGAATCGAGATTGGGAAACTCCGCGCCGAACGGACGAACCGGCGTGGCATCCGCCGCGCGCAGCAGGAGGGTCGAGCCGCGCAGGAACGGCAGCACGGCGAGCAGTTTGAGGATGAATCGACGGGTGAATGTCATGGTCGGGTGGGTGGTTGTGCATCTTGTCGCCCGGTAGGTTCCTCCGCGCCGGGAAGTCCTGCCAGGTATTCCGGAATGCGATTGCCGGGTTCACCGGTTCCCGTTCCACGGACCAGCCGTTGCGACGTGGCGAGGGGAACATGTCCCGCGCGCCAGAGGTATTCAATCGCGTTCTGCGCCGCGAGAACTTCATACGGGTTTCCCTCCGCCAGCACGGCCGCCAGTGTGTGGGTCGCGGCGGCAACCTCCCCGGCCCAGGCAATGGCCTCGGCCGCCGCGACGCGCACGTCATCCCAATCGTCATCCAGCAGGACACGAAGAGATTCCTTCGCCGGCCGTGCCCGGTCTTGAAGAAAGAGACAACCGGTCGCCGCCCAGTAGCGCGCGGCCGGATGCGGATCGTCCATCGCGGCAATCAGCCGGGGCAGAACGGCGGGATCGCGGGACGTGGCAAGATCGGCAAGGTCAAGAATGCGCTCGAGCGGATACGCGTCACTCCGCGCGTATTCGTACGGGGTCCCTTCCCCGGCAAGCCGGTTCAACATGCCCTCCGGAATGAATCCCGTGTCCCGGCTGGCCAGCATCATGGCGCGCAACTGGCCCCGCATCGCGGCGAGCCGGGTCTGGTGCCCGGGTTCGGCGGCGAGGTTGGTGACCTCGAATGGATCGGCCGCGACTTCATACAACTCCTCCGCGGGTTTGGGCAGCCAATAGGCGGACTGGACGGCATCGCAGCGCCCCGCCTCGAATTCCGCAAACCAGGAACGCATTCCACCCTGCACCCTGAAGGCATACGTGTAGTACTGGCCCCAGGGACGGTGCGGACTGTAATTCCGCGCATAACGGAACTCGCGGTCGCGCACGGCCCGCACCATGTCGTAACGCTCATCCATTCGATCCCGGAATAAAAAGACGGACTCGCGCGGCTCAACCTTCTTCTCCCCGAGAAATGGCCGCCCCTCGTAATACGCGGGGACAGGCACACCGCCCAGGCTGAGGAGGGTCGCCGGAAAATCCACAAAGCTGACCGGATCCCCAACCCATTCACCGGGCCGGGCCGGAGCGAAATGTGCCCATTTCTCCGGAAACCGGATGATCAGCGGCACGCGCGTGCCGGAATCGTGGATGCTGCGTTTTCCGCGCGGCAGAGCTCCTCCATGATCACTGAAGTAGAACACGATGGTATCCTCGACCAGCCCCTCCTCTTCCAGTTCCGCCAGCAACGCCCCGGCCTGTCGATCCATGAGCGTGATCCGGTCGTGGTAGTTCGCGTGGTCGCGCCGGATCTCCGGCGTGTCGGGATGATAAGGCGGCAACTGTACATCCTCAGGCGCCACTCGAAACGCGGTCTTGTAGGGCGGTGGCGTCACCTGCCCCTCGTGACTGGCGCCCAGATTGAACACGGCGAAGAAAGGCTGACCCTCACGGCGATTCCGATAATGCGCGGTGCGGCTGCTGTCGTCCCACGGCGCGGGATTGCCGGCGAGATTGTAATCCTCCTTCGAGTTGTTGGAACAGTAGTAGCCGACGGCGCGCAGCAGTTCGGGATAAAGCTGGAACCCCTCGGGCAACCTGACCCGGCTGCGGTGATGCTGCGCCCCCACTGTGCTCGCGTACATTCCCGTGATCAGTGTCGTGCGCGCGGTGGAACAAACCGGCGCATTCGCAAAGGCGTATCGATACCGCACGCCCTCGGTTGCCAGCCGGTCCAGGTGCGGCGTGTCGGCGAGCGGATCCCCGTAGCAGCCCAGATAGGCGCTGTTGTCCTCGCTGGTGATCCACAGAATGTTCGGCTTCGCCGCGGGAAGTTCCGCGCAAAGGCCGGCGAGACAGAGAATGAAGTAAATGAGTTTCATGAGGCCTGATCGAACTATTGGATCGGTTCCTTTTCGAAGTCGCTTTCATTCACCCATCCCGCCCGCACGTCGTCGCCCCGCAGGAAGCGCTCGCGAAACCCCTGCCCGCTGGTGACCGGGTATTCGTCGAAGACATTTCCGTTTCCGGACATGCGCGGGTCACCCTGCGCCCTCAGTTCGGCGGTCATTCGTTCGCGCAGGTTTCTCATCCGGCCGGCATGGCGCGCTTCCGATGCGAGATTGCGGACACAGTCCGGATCGGTTGTGAGATCGTACAGTTCTTCAGCCGGGCGCATCCCAAAGTTCAGCCGCCAATACCGGTCACCGCGATCCTTTCGGCCACGCTCCAGAATCAATGTCTTCGTCGGACTGCCGTCGGTGTCGAGGTAGCCGGTCTCGGGATTGCCCGCGGGCCAGCGATCCGGTTCGTAATTTCTCAAATACAGCGCGTCCCGTGTCACAATCCCGCGAATCGGATAGCCCCAATCATTCGGCCGCCCCACGTCGGTGCGTTCCTTGCCGATGAGCACGTGGTCGCGTGACGCGATAACCTGCCCCTCCCTGTCGCTTTCCAGGATGGGCCGCCAACTCCGCCCGGTGATGGGCAGCATCCCGCTCCCCTCCCCCGCGATGCCGGCCGCGTCCAGCAGCGTCGGCGCGATGTCGGTGAAATCCACAAAATCCTCGATCACCCGCCCCGGATGGCGGACGCCCCCGGGCCAGCGAATGGCGAGCGGGACGTGATTTGAGTCGTGATAGGCATAGCCCTTCACCCTCGGAAACGGCATGCCATGGTCGCTCGTTACAATGACGAGCGTGTTGTCGAGCATGCCGCGCTTTTCAAGCTCCGCCAGCATCCGGACCAGATGAGTGTCCGCGTGCTCGACCTCGAACGCGTAATCCAGCATGTCGTGGCGCACGGTATCATCGTCCGGCCAGTACGCCGGCACACGGTCCACGTCCGACAGTTGTTTCCCGCCCCGTTGGACGCCGGACTGAAATTCGTATCCGCGATGCGGTTCGAGCGCGCCATACCAGAAACACCAGGGCGCGTCCTCCGGGGCGGCGTCGAGAAAGTCCGCAAAGTTCGCGGCGTAATCGTTCCGGCTCATCGCACCGGCGGGCGGCGGGGCCGTCTGCCTGTTGAATGGCCTGCCCGTGATGAGGCGCCGCTCACCGGTCGCATTCGTGGCGACGCCCGGCCCCCAGCCCTTGCCGCTAAAGCCCATGTGCCAGCCCTTCTCCATCAGCACTTCCGGCCAGCTTTTGAACTTCGGCGGAAAATACGCGAGGTGATTTCCCGCTTCCTCCAATTGCCACAGATGCCGTCCGGTCAACACAATGGCCCGCGAAGGCGCGCACTTCGCCATCGGCGTGAAGGCGTTCCTGAACAACAACCCCTCGCGCGCCACGCGGTCGAATCCGGGCGTCTTTACCCACGGCGTGCCATAGGCTCCGGCGTGAAATCCCCAGTCGTCGGCAATGGCGAAGAGGATGTTGGGAGGGGACGCGGCGAAGGAGGAAGTAAGAAGGACGAAGGAGGAAAGGAGAAGGACCAAAGTTTTCATGGTGCGATTTGAAGTTGGAGACGGATTCTCACCTGGCCTTCTCCGGGTTGGCTTTGGCCCACTCGAGGTATTCGTCGATGGTGTAAAAGGTTTCGTGACGATACAACCGTCCGCCTTCCTCGACGAGTTCATTGGAATTAAAACTCCAGTCGTCGCCGTGCCTCTCCATGAGCGCGGTCAGCCGGGTGTCGAGTTCCCCGCGCAGCGTGTCGGCGGAGGGGCTGTTCACAAGGTTCGTCATTTGCGACGGGTCCCGCTGATGATCAAACAGCACCCAGGGCTCGTCCTCGTAACGGGCGTAGG
>DATKEE010000511.1:0-3726 GCA_035544555.1 Candidatus Methylomirabilota bacterium | reverse complement strand
GTACGGTGATGACAGGGCATCTTTACGACCATCTGGATCTCACCGCCCCGGTGGCGACCCTCACGGTGGATGGAACCGAGGATGATCGAGTGCTCACTCATCCCGAGGGGGTGTTCGGATTGTTCGTGTTTTCGAGGGACGATGCGACGGGCGCCAACAGCATTGGTGACGCGACCTTCGACAATTTCTTTGTGGCATCGCCGGCATTGGTGACCTTGCCGGGGCCGGGCATTGCGCATCCTGTTCCGGGGACGCCGCAGGTTGTGAATCGAACGCCGATGTCCCATGCGGCGTTTCATCCGGCGACGGAGGGGATCGCGTTTGCGGCTCTTGCGCCGGGCGGGGCGGCCGTGGACGCGTCCAATGTGAGGCTCTTTCTGAACGGGAACGACGTCACCGGGGACCTGGATTTTACACCCACGGCATTGGGCGTGGAGGTCAGTCTGGACACGCTGGAGGAAAACCGCGTGTATCAGGCAAGGATTATCGTGTCCGACGGCGCGACGATATCGACGACCAACGAATTTGTTTTTGACACGTTCACGCAGGCATTTCTGGATTCGGCCGGGGTGATGGTCATCGAGGCGGAGGACTACAATTATGGAAACGGGGTGTGTGAACCGCCCACCGCGGTCCCTCCCACAAGCGGCGGGTTGTATCAGAACAACCCGCCCCCGTCCGGGTTCATCAACAACCAGCGCGTGCCGGAGGACGGCACAGGTTATCTGGATAAGTTCGGGTTGATCGAGGTGGACTATTCGGATGCCACCGGCCAGGCTGGCGGGTCATCGGATTCGTATCGGATCTGCGACAGCGTGGATACCGCGCCGGGGGGACTGGAAATCGAACCGGGTCCGATAGTGAACGACGTCGAGCGCGCCAAATACGCGCTGGCGGGGGTTCCGGATTATCAGGTGATCGATACCGAGGCGGGTGAGTGGCTGAACTATACGAGGGACTTTGTGGGGGGTGACTACCATGTGTTTCTTCGGGTGGCGAGCACGGCGGCCCAGGAGGTGTTTTTGGACCGGGTGAGCGGCGACACGACATCGAATCAGCAGACCACCACGCGGTTGGGCACTTTCGAAGTGCCGAACACTCATTTGCGCATTCGGTATCAGCACGTGCCTCTTACCGACGAATCCGGGAATCCCGTGGTCGTGAATTTTCCGGGAACCGACACCGTCCGGTTGACGGTGGGCGGGGAACCGGGGACGTTTGAGACAGAGCGGACGATGGCGCTGAACTATCTGGTGTTTGTTCCGGCGACGACACTGCCACCGCTGCCGCCGATACTGGAGCAACCGGCGCGTGAGGGATCGAACTTTCAGTTTTCGTTCATGGCGGCGGCCGGGAGCAGTTATCGGGTGCAATCCACACCGTCGCTGGAAGACCCGCAATGGGCGGATCTTCAGACGATCGATGGCGGTGGAGCCATGGAGACCTTCAGTCAGGCCATCGAAGGGGACGCTCGTTACTTCCGCGTGATTCTGGAGTGAGGGTGTGTGGAGTCGGCGGTGCCTCCGAACCGCGCGCCAGCGTTTTGGAGTGCGGTTGTGGGCGGGAGCCGTGGAGTTTGGACTTTTTAGGCAGGCAGTTGAACTTTACCGCAAACTTTACCGCGAACTGGTGGAATCTACTCCGGGCGGATTCCAGGCAAAGCTCGCAGCTTGAGCTTCTGGAGAGACACCATCGGCTTCGCCTCCCGACTCGGCGTTTGACGTGACAAACGCAAGCATAGTTCGCGGTAAAGTTCGCGGTAAAGTCGAGCCGCTAAATGTCCAAACTCCGAGGCGAAGCCCTCCCCCGCTTTCGGATGCCGGAGGGACGTTGGTCCAGTGAATCAGTTCCATATTCGCTCGAAAGCGGCGAAGTCGCTGCGCTCCATCGCCGCACTCCAAAACGTCGCCGACTTCGCGCGGGGCTTCTGGAACCGCGCGCCAGCGTCTTGGAGTGCGGTTGTGGGCGAAGCCCTCTACCGCTTTCGGATGCCGGACGGGCGTTGGACCAGCGCACTCGCGTCCACCCGCGCTTGAAAGCGGCGAATCCGCTTCGCTTCATCGCCGCACTCCAAAACGTCGCCGACTTCGCGCGGGGCTTCACGATTCGCAAAGCGATTGCAAGCGGAGATTAGAGTCCGACCTTCTTGAAGCGTGCGTTTACCTGTTTGAGATGAAAAGCCAGGGTGCAGAGCTTTTCCAGTTCGGCGCGTGACAGGTGGGCGGCGACCTCGGGATCGTCGAGCAACTGGGACTTGAAATCGGCATTGGTCCGGCCGGCATGGCGCGCCTCCCAGGTTTTCATGGCGTTGCGTTGCACCAGGTCGTAGGCCTGTTCGCGGGTCAGTCCCTTCCGGATGAGCGCGAGCAGAACCGTCTGCGAGTGCCACAAGCCCAGTGAGAGTTCGAGGTTCCGCTTCATGTTGTCGGGATACACGATCAATCCCTCGACGAGGCGGGCCAGGGTGACGAGCATGTAATTCAGCAGGGTGCAGGAATCGGGGAAGATGATGCGTTCGACGGAACTGTGACTGATGTCGCGTTCGTGCCACAGGGCGACATTTTCCAGGGCGGCGACGGCGTTGCCGCGGAGGACGCGGGCGAGACCGGTCAACCGCTCGCCGGTGATGGGATTGCGTTTGTGGGGCATGGCGCTGGAGCCCTTCTGCCCCTTGCCGAAGAACTCCTCGACCTCGAGCACCTCGGTCCGCTGAAGGTGGCGGAACTCGGTGGCCCACCGTTCGATGCTGGCGCCCACGAGGGCCAGCGTGCCGATGAACTCCGCGTGCAGATCGCGCTGCACGACCTGCGTCGCGATGGGGGCGGGTTTCAGTCCCAATCGTTTGCAGACGGAGGCCTCGATCCTCGGATTCAGGTGAGCGCTGGTGCCCACCGCGCCGGAGAGTTTGCCGACCGCCACGGCCACCCTGGCGGTGGCGAGTCGTTGTTCGGCGCGTCCGAATTCGTCGTACATCAGGGCCAGTTTCAGGCCGAAGGTGGTTGGTTCGGCGTGAATGCCGTGGCTCCGGCCGATCATGGGCGTGAGTTTGTGCTTGCGCGCCTGCACCGCGATGGCCTTGCGGAGGGACCGGACATCCTGGAGCAGGCGGTCGGCCGAAGCGGTCATCTGCACGGCGAAAGCGGTGTCGATGACGTCGCTGCTGGTCAACCCGAAGTGGAACCAGCGACTGGCGGGGGCGCCGATGTTTTCGGCGACGTTGGTGGTGAAGGCGATGACATCGTGGTTGAGGGTGCGTTCGAGTTCCTTGCAGCGATCGATGTCGAAGGCGGCGCGGGCCTTCATTTGGGCGATGTCCTTGCGGGGGATCAACCCTTCGGCGCAGAGGGCTTCGGCGACGAGGAGTTCGATTTGAAGCCAGATTTCGAGTTTGCGTTGCTCCGTCCAGATGTCCCGCATTTCCGGGCGCGAATAGCGCTGAATCATGGCGGGTCTTGTAGTCGGCGCGGCAGACCGTGTCGAGAGTTTCAATCAGCGACAGCGGGGAAGGGGTGAAGGCGGAGAAATTTTCCGGCGAGGTATGGGAAGCGCGTTCCCCGGGAGAAGCTTCACCTACTGGCGCCCCATGCGGGCGCGGGCCGCTTCGAGAATGTGGCGTTCGCGTTCGGTGAGACTGTGGATTCCGTGGGCGCTGATTTTGTCGAGGATGGGATCGACCTCCCGGCTGATGAATTCCGCGGGGGGAAGATCCTGGGGCGGAGCGGGCTT
>DATKEE010000510.1:0-8505 GCA_035544555.1 Candidatus Methylomirabilota bacterium | reverse complement strand
TCGCCTACGAGGTCACCAATGACATCCAGACCCGGCTCTCGCAACTGGACGTCATCTACATGAACTCGATCGCCTTCCTGGGCGACAGCTACAAGACGCTCGACACCCGCTACAAACTGAACGCCCAAAGCCAGCTCAAATCCGAGGCGGTCATTCTGCATCCGCTCGCGCGGCTCGATGAACTCGACACCAGTCTTGACGACACCCCCCACAACCTCTACTGGTCTCAGGCCCACGGCGCCGTGTTCATCCGACAAGCCCTGCTGGTCTCGGTGTTCGACCGGCTCGACCGGCTTCCGCAGCAGATGCCCCTGAAATAACGGACGAGCCCGCCGGTTCGACCCCTCACAACCAACCGCCTGAATTTCCCGACATGTGTGGTATCGCAGGATTCTGGAAAAGTAACGGCCTCGACGACCAGGCCGGGCCCCAACTCGATGGCATGATCGAATGCCAGCGCCATCGCGGCCCCGACGGCAAGGGACAGGTCATCGACCGGGGCCGCGGCGTCGCCTTCGGACACGCCCGGCTTACCATCATCGACCTCATGACCGGCGCCCAACCCTTCAAGAGCGCGGACGGCAAACGGCTCCTCATGGTCAATGGCGAGTTCTACGACTACAAACGCATCCGCGCCGGATTGATGACGCGCGGCGCGCGGCCGCAAACGAAGTCCGACAGCGAGATTGCGCTGCATCTCTACGAGCGCATGGGGCTGGACTTCGTGCATACACTGCGCGGCGAGTTTGCGTTTGCCCTGTATGACGCCGGCCTGGACCGCCTGATCCTGGGGCGGGACCGGTTCGGCATCCGACCGCTTTTTTTCCATTGCAATGGAAAGGCCATTTACTTCGGTTCCGAGGCGAAGTCCCTGCTCGCGCATCCGGACGTGCCCCGGCGGTTGAGTCCGAAGGCGGCGTTGAATCAGCTCATGCACACCATGGTCCCCGGCACCAGCGCGTTCGAGGGAATCGAGGCGGTGCAACCGGGCTGCATGATGATTGTCACCCGGCGCGGCGAACGTCTCGAGGTGAAGCAGCACCGCTACTGGGACCTCGATTTTCCGGAACTCAACGATCGCGATCTCTCGCGCCCGCCGGAATATCACATCGACCGCGTACGGGACAAACTCGTCGAGGCCGTCGCCCTGCGCCTCGAGGCGGACGTGCCGGTCGGGTGTTACCTCTCGGGCGGCATCGACAGTTGCTGCATTCTGGGCATCGCGTCGGGAGCGCAGCAGTCGCCGGTCAAGGCGTTCACCATCAGCTTCGACAGCGACGACTACGACGAATCCGGGATCGCCCGGGAGATGGCGCGCAGCATGGGGGCCGACCAGGACATCATTCATCTGAAGGCGGCGGATCTTTACGGGGAGAATTATGTGCGGACCGTCTGGCACGCGGAGCGGACCTTTTATAACACGCTGGGCGTCGCCAAATGGTGCATGAGCCGGCACGTCCACGCGGCCGGTTACAAGACCGTGATCACCGGCGAGGGATCGGACGAGTTGTTCGCCGGCTATCCGGCGCTCAAACGCGACATGTTCCTGCACGGTTTGAAGGACGAACCGGAGGACGTCCGCCGGGAATTCCAGCGCGCGCTCGAGGAATCCAACCGCCTGTTCAAGGGCGCCATTCTTTCGGAGGAAAAGGAAAGTCATCCGGCGTTCGAGGACCTCTGCGGTTTCACGCCCTCATGGATTCAACCCTGGCTGGCCACCCTGAGAATCGCGCGACCCCTGCTCCACGATGGCCTGCTTGAGGAGATCAGGGATTACGATCCGGTCGCCGCCATCGCGGAGCGAATCGATGGCGCAAAAATGAAAAATCGCCATCCCCTCGACAAGGCGCAGTACACCTGGAGCAAGACCATGCTCGAAGGCCAGATCCTCAACTGGGGCGGCGACCGTGTCGATATGGCCAATTCAATGGAATCCCGTCCCGCGTTCCTCGATCATCACGTCGCGGAAACCGCCGTGCAGGTGCCGCCGAATCTACGCATCCATGGGAACGTCGAGAAGTGGGTGTTGCGCGAGGCGGTCAAGGGGGTCCTGCCGGAGGTGCTTTACAAGCGGCAGAAGTTCGCCTTCATGGCGCCTCCCGCCCATACCGACGAGGCCAAACAGAAAGGCGTCGGAGCGTTGATGGAAACGTATCTCAACGAGGACGCCATCCGGGACGCCGGCTTGTTGGATGCAGGCCGGATCCGGCAGTTTCTGGACGGCTACCGCGCGGATGAGGATCCGGTCTCGCTCACGCGAAAGGACGCGTTGCTCAACCATCTTCTCTGCCTGCAGATTCTGCATCGCCAGTTCATCCGCGGCGAAAAGCCCGGTCCCAGTGCATGATGCATGGCCGCCGTGCCGGCGGCACTCTCAGTATGCTCGCGATTCTACCGGGTCCGGGCAACGTCCCCGTGATCAGGCGGATTTTTCGAAGACCACCACGCGATTGGAATTGGTTCCCTTCTCGTTGTTGTCCACTCCCCAGCAATTCGCCGTCTTGGTGAACTTCTGCGCGTTGACCAGCACCAACTCCGGACGCAGGCCCGCCTCGACCCCGCACGGCAACACCGCCAGTTCCAGTTTAACCGCCCCGGCTGAAACCTCGCCGACTTCAAAAGCCACGCGCCCCCCGGGTTTGAGCACCCGCCGCAATTCACGGAACACCGCCGTCATCGCCTCCTGCCAGACCGGCAACCGGCTGGTATTGGTCAACTGGATTGACTTTGCATCCACTCCGAGAAACCAGCAGCGCAGCCAGTTGTCCCCCGCGTAATTCACCACGGACAAAAAGGGCGGAGACGTCACCACCAGCGACACGGAGCCATCGAGGATTTCAGGCGTGGCGGCGGCCGGGCCGTTGAGGAGTCGCGCGCGGTTGGTGACACTTCCCAGAGTGATGCGCGTTCGGGGATCACAATCGCCCAATAATTGCCGGCTTTTCTTCAGGACAATCGACTTCACATCGCGCCGGGGAGGGACCTGGTTGCGCCTTTCATTGATCCGTTGCTGTGCCTTGACCGAGGTCGCCTGATTCGGCGGCAGGGTGTAAACGGAGAAGAACCCGGCGGAGTGTCCCGTCAACCGGTTGATCGCCACCGCGGTGATCCAGTTGTCCACGTCGTCACTCCGGCCCGAGGCGCGGCGGTTCATGAGAAACTTCCGCAGCGCGCTGACCTCCCGGAGGGTGTACGGATGGTAGAAAACGAGCAGGTCCTCGGGCATTTCGCCCGGGTCCGAGAAATCGACCTCCCGCAATCGCGCCTCGACCGCCGCCGATTGCGGGGGCCGCAAACGCGCCCCGGCAAACACCAGACTGAGCGGATTGATGTCGCAGCCATACGGCACACGTCCCAGCAGGGCGGCTTCGATCGGCGTGGTGCCGCGCCCCATGAACGGATCATACACAATCTCGCCGGGCGCGGTGAGGCGCTCGATGAAAAACCGCGGAAGCTGGGGTTTGAAACAGGCTCGATAGGAGATCTCGTGCAGGCTGTGCGCCTGACGTTGCCGCGCCGTCCAGTACTCATTGACAAACACCCGCACCTCCGCGTTCCCCCCGGTCGGACTTTCGAATGTCGCGGATTGGACGACGGTCGGGTTTCCGAACTCCTTGAACTCCGCAAGCTGCTGATCGAGGGGAATGCGATTGGAAACCGAGGATGGGGTTGCGCCGTATTCAAGCGGCAGGGGAATCGTATCCGTATCGTTCATGTTCGCAGGGGCCGCTGACGCCATCCGGTTGGCGGATCGCATCTGCCGTTTGATCAGAACAGGAATATCCGATTCCGGCAACTCCCCGCGCGAGCTTTCCCAAGATTGTCGGACCGGCCCAGGAGAGCCTCAGAAACAGCCAAATGAGGACTTGCATTGGGATTTCCCCCTGACTAGGCTCGCCCCTCTTTTTGCGAAGAAAGGTTTGCACGGAACGGTTGGCCCCCTGCACGCAACGGCTCAACCCATTGGAAGGCAGAACTATGTCAGTAAAAATTCGTATGAAGCGGGTCGGCGCCAGGAATCATCCGGTATTCCGGATTGTGGTGGCCGACAGCCGCAGCCCGCGCGATGGCCGGTTCATTGAGGAATTGGGCACCTATCATCCGCTGAATAGCGGGGACAATGTGAAGATGGACCTTGATCGCGCCGACTATTGGCTGAGCAAGGGCGCCCAACCCAGCGACACGGTCGCCAGTTTCATCCACAAGGCCCGCAAGTCGGCGGCAGTTCCCGCCGCTTGATCCCCGCCGCCGCGATGCAGGCCTTCCTTGAATATGTCGTCAAGGGACTCGTCGATCACCCCGACCAGGTCTCCGTCACCCCCACCACCCGGGGAGACGCGACCGTCTATGAACTGCGCCTGCACGAAAGCGACGTGGGGAAGGTGATTGGCCGGCAGGGAATGACGATCAATGCCATCCGTTCCCTGCTCCAGTCCGGCAGCGCCCGAAAAGGTTTGCGGTGCTCGGTCGAGATCGTCGAAGAACCGCCTCCCGGGGATTGACCGGGCGACGGAGCAGAGCCTCGTCCTCATCCCGCGGTCATGAAGATTGACGTTGTCACGCTGTTTCCCGGGATGTTCGCCGGTCCGCTGGATGAAAGCATCATCCAGCGCGGACGCGCCGCCGGCCTGCTGGACCTGAAGATTCACAACCTTCGGGACTATACGAAGGACCGGCATCGGACGGTGGACGACAAACCGTTCGGCGGAGGTCCGGGCATGCTCCTGAAGCCGGAGCCGCTCTTTGAAGCCGTCGAATCGCTGGCCACCGGGGCCTCGCGCGTGATCCTGTTGTCGCCGGCCGGACGCACGTTCAACCAGGGCATCGCGCGCGAACTGTCCGCCCGCCCTCACCTGTTGTTGCTCTGCGGCAGCTACGAGGGCTTCGACGAACGGGTCCGGGAACATCTCGCCGATGACGAACTCTCCATCGGCGATTATGTCCTCACCAATGGCGCCCTGCCCGCCATGGTGGTCATCGACGCCGTCGTCCGGCTGCTGCCGGGGGTGCTGGGTGACGACGCGAGTTCACAGGAAGAGTCCTTCAGCCGGGACCTCCTCGAATACCCGCACTACACGCGGCCGGCGGATTTCCGGGGATGGAAAGTCCCCGAGGTTTTGACATCCGGCAATCACGCCGAGATCGGGAAATGGCGCGAGGAACAGGCGCGCTTGCGGACCGTCAACCGCCGCCCCGATCTGCTGGGCAAACCAAAAGCGGAATGATCGATTGTCGAAACCACATTTTAACCCGGGCGAACCGGCGACCGGACGCCCCCATCGAAGGCAATGCTATGAACCAGGCCCTGCAGGATAAGATCGAATCGGAACAGTATCGCAAAAACCCCATGGATTTTTCGGTCGGCGACACCGTCCGCGTTCACACGCGTGTGGTGGAAGGGGACAAGGAGCGCATTCAGATCTTCTCGGGGGTGGTCATTGGCCGCCGCGGCCGGGGTCTGAACTCCACCTTCACCGTCCGGCGAATTAGCTACGGCGAGGGCGTGGAACGCGTCTTCCCGGTGAATTCACCCCGCGTGGAAAAGGTGGAGGTGGAGCGTCGCGGAGCCGTCCGTCGCGCGAAACTCAACTACCTGCGGGGACGGCTGGGCAAGCGCGCCACTCTGGTGCGCGAGCGCACCGCCCGCACCGCCGGGGTCAAGTGACGCCTGAACTCGACCGAACAAGGCGGCGCCAGGAACCTCATTTCCCGCCATTTTCACCGGCCCCCGGTCGTGAGCACGTTGCTCGACCGTACGCGCGAAAACCGCGCATTCAATGGCTGGAACCCGGGTTTATTCCGATGAAGGGTGGGTTTTGTCTTTCGGCGGGCAGGAAGACCGCAATCAGCACCTTGCCGGAGCTCCCCCCGGACAGGTATTTCAGGCGAGGGTCGCCTCGCGCTTCAACAGGTGGGATTTGATCGCCAGGATCGCCTGCGCGTGTATCTGGCAGATGCGCGATTCCGTGACGCCGAAAACCTCCGCGATCTCACGCAACCGAAGATCTTCAAAATAGTAAAGCGCCAGCACCTTTCGCTGCATCTCGGGGAGTTTTCGCATCCGTTCCCCAATCATCGCCGCCAGTTCCAGACGGGCCGTGGCCACGGAGGGATCGGCCTGGCTGGGATCCGCGATGCTTTCATATTGGGAGGGTCCATCCTCCTGCTCCGCGCCACGCACTGAATCCAGACAGATGAATGTCGCCGGACGAATCTGTTCAAGCAGTTCGCGATAGTCGTCCACGGACAGCTTCATCGCCCTGGCCATCTGACGTTCACCGGGCACGGCTCCCAGTTCCTGCTCGAGTGCCTGCATGGTCTCCTGAACCTTTCGGGCCTTGTCATGCACGGATCGGGGAACCCAGTCCATTCGCCGCAGTTCGTCAAAGACAGCGCCCCGAATCCGGAGCCGCGCGTAAGTCTCGAAGGAGGCGCCACTGTGAACATTGAATCTTCGAAGCGCGTTCAACAGGCCGACCAATCCCGCGCTGAACAGATCCTCCATGTCCACGTGCGCCGGCAGGGACATCGCGAGTCGCCCGACCACGGCCTTGACGAGCGGCAGGTACTGCCCGACCAACTCATTCTCAACCGGGCTGCCATGACCCGCCCGGGGATAGCGCTTCCACAGCTCCGCGCGGTCGATTGTTGCTTCCAAGGTTGTCGTGGTGCTCATGACTGGTTTCGGATCACTGCCGGTCGTGCTCGTTGAAGGTCCGTCGTCAGCGGGGACTTGCTTGAATCCCATCCCTCGCCCCGGATCTCTGCCGCGCCTTCCCATGCTCAAGTTTTTGGCGCAACGACCGCACGGCGGGTTTAGCACAACGTCTGCCAGCACCTCTCAGGCCTCCACCTCCAAGCTACAAGCCACTGATTAAAAGGAAGTCATGTCGCACGAAAAGTTTCCGGACACCGGCACCAGGAATCGATGGGGGACCGAATCTGCCCAGCACTGGGAACCTCCATTATGAAATGTGTGCCCTCTTCAACCACCACCACTGCCCGACGCGCTGCGAAGGACCTCATGCTCTTCGGCAGTCAGACTCCGGATCCCGTGGCTTGAAATTTTTTCAACCTCGTGGCGATGGGGATTGGATTTTCCATAAAACCGGTCTGCCCGCCGGGAGGAGCACGGGCGGATGCCGCTTCATGCCGAATCAGGCGCGCGAGCTTAAGGTTCAGGCCTTTCCCCGTAAAGTACCGCGAATCGGCACGGCGAACGGGGGTCGGGTGCAAAGTAAAGTTTCCCGGATCATCCAACGACTCGTCCCGAGACGGCATTCCACCATGGCTCCCAACTTAAGTTTTTAATTGAGAACCCGATAGGAACGCCGGCACAAGAGCTGATAGCTGTGCTCGTGCTTCTGTATTGCTCCAAATGTGAATGAAAATGCCTTCCAACATCGATCCCTCCAGGAATCCGACGCCATCTGATGCGGGCGGAGGCCTCCCAAAAATCTCAGGGGCGCAACATCAACGATTGTCTTTTCAAGCTCCCGAACCGGGCTCAATCTTCCAGGGTATGGGCCCCAATGATTATCACGGCCGCAACCCGACGACAGTCCCGTCCCACCCGATTTCCGCCCCGCCAACCTGATGCCCGCCTCTGCCTCGTCCAACGAAGAAGCACGCCGGCGTTACGAACTCGTCATCGCCAGCCTCAAGGAAGTCGTCTTCCAGACGGATTCCCAGGGAGTCTGGACTTTTCTCAATGCGGCTTGGACCGAAGTCACCGGCCTGTCTGTTTCAGAGAGCTTGAACACCTCCTACCTGAACTATCTCCACCCGGCGGATCGAATGGCGCACTGGGAGGCCTTCAATTCGCTGATTGAGGAAGGGAAGGATCACCTGCGGCATGACGCGAGATTGCGGCATCGCAACGGACGCTACCGGTGGGTCGAACTCTTCGCCCGAACCGTTCGCGACGACTCGGGAAAGGTCGTTGGAACGGCGGGGACCATCAACGATGTCACCGAGGGCAGAGTCGCCCAACAGCGTGCGGTTTCACTGTCCCGGCTCGCGCGGGCATTGCTGTCCGCCGACGCCATCGAAACCGCGGCCCGACTGATCCTGCGGACGGCCGAGGAACTCTTGAAATGGGACGCCGCTCATCTCAGCCTTTGTTCCGAGGACAGCCCGGGGTTCAACACCATCCTGCGGGTGGACACTACGGACGGCGAACACCGCGAGGTGCCGGGAGATCGCGACGAATGGCAGCCCGACGGTGTGTGGCTCAAGGCTCTGCGCGAGGGACCTCAGTTGATCCTGCGGAACCCGGCCGGAATTGAAAACGCGGAAGCCCGGCCAATTGGCGACAAGAAGCTGCACTCCGCCTCCTGGATGATCGTGCCCATCCGCAACGGGCAGCGCGTGACCGGTTTGCTGTCCCTTCAGAGCCATGACCACAACGCCTTCGATCAGGAGGATATCGAACTGGCGGGTGCCCTGGCGGACCATTGCGGTGGCGCGCTGGAACGACTGAAGGCCGAGGCCGGCCGCCAACGC
>DATKEE010000509.1:0-2418 GCA_035544555.1 Candidatus Methylomirabilota bacterium | reverse complement strand
CACGGATGCCGACCGTGAAGTGCTTCTTCGGCGATGCGGCCTTAAGGTTGTCGAACACCGCCTTGACCATGGCGGGAGTGAATTCTTTCGAGGCCAGTCCGTAACGCCCGCCAAACACCACCACGTCCCTTCTCCCCGATTCGTAGAGGGCATTTAGCGTATCAAGATAAAGCGGTTCGCCCGCGCCACCGGGTTCTTTGGTGCGATCCAACACCGCAATCCTCCTCACCGTGGCGGGCAACGCGGCCGCCAGTCGTTCGGCATCCAACGGACGGTATAACCGCACCTGAAGCACCCCAAGCCTGAAGCCGCGCCTGTTCAGTTCCTCCACTGTTTCCCGCGCGGTCTCGACGCCCGACCCCATCAACACGACCACGTGTTCGGCCTCGGGATCGCCATGATACTCGAAAAGCCGGTATTGCCGGCCGGTGAACCCCGCAAACCGGTCCATCGCCCGCTGCACAATGTCCGGGCAGGCGGCGTGAAATGGATTCACCGTCTCGCGCGCCTGGAAATGGACGTCCGGATTCTGCGCGGTGCCCCGGAGCACCGGATGCTCCGGGGAAAGCGCGCGCGCCCGATGCGCCGCGATGTGCTCATCGTTCATCATTGCCCGCAGAACTTCATCCGGCAGCACCTCGATCCTTGCAATCTCGTGCGACGTGCGGAATCCATCGAAGAAATGCATGAACGGGACGCGGGACTCCAGCGTTGCCGCCTGCGCGATCAGCGCCAGATCCTGCGCCTCCTGCACGTTCGCCGAACACAACATCGCCCAGCCGGTCGGACGGACCGCCATTACGTCGCTGTGGTCACCGAAGATGGAAAGGGCCTGTGCCGCCACGGAGCGCGCCGCGATGTGAAACACCACCGGCGTCAGTTCGCCGGCCATCTTGTACATGTCCGGCATCATCAACAGCAGCCCCTGGGACGCCGTGAATGTCGTCGCCATCGATCCCGTTTGAAGCGCGCCGTGTATCGCGCCCGCCGCCCCGCCTTCACTCTGCATTTCAATCACCGACGGCACCGCTCCCCAAAGATTCCTCCGGCCCTCGGCCGACCACGCATCCGCCCACTCGGCCATCGGAGACGCCGGCGTGATCGGATAGATCACAATGACTTCGTTCAGCGCGCAGGCCACGCGGGCGACCGCTTCGTTCGCGTCGATGGTTTCAAAGTGTCTCATGAAGCATGGGTTCCGAGGGGATGCGGTCGTGCGATGCCGTCCGGGGATTCCCTCCCCATGTCGGCCGCGCGGAGCATGGGCTGACCTTCCTCGAGTGGATCCCGCATGGAATCACCTGCCAACCACGGGAACGGCGGGCGACCATCGAGTCCGACAACCGGTTTCATCCTGATAAGCATCGGCAACCGGATGGCGATGCGCCAATCGACGCTTGCCGGGCGCTGGACTTTTCTTGCCGGAGCCTGTCCCGCCCAGGGTGAGGCCTTCGCAAGGAATGTTCAGCTCAGGGCAATCGACGCGAAGCCCCCGAGACCGATTCTGCGGAAGCTTCGGCAAGTGAACGGAACGGGCGCCACTCCATCCATCCACACCGGCGAAACCGGCGGGACATCACCCCCTGCCGCGGCCCGGAGCGCGTCCCCCCAGTCCTCCGCCGCGGAGGAGCGTTGCCACCATTGCGGGCAACCCTGCGCGGATCGGGCGGTCGTGGAACAGGGACTTCCCTTTTGTTGCCAAGGATGCCGTGCTGTGTTCACGCTGCTGACGGAATGCGGACTGGGCGGATTCTACAGCCTGGCCCCGGCGCCCGGCACGCGTGTGAGAGAGACGACGAGGCGCCGCGAATGGGCATTCCTTGACGATCCCGGGGTGCGGGAGAAGTTGCTCGATTTTGCGGATGAACGGCAGGCAAGGGTCACCCTCTACATCCCGGCCATTCATTGCGTGGCCTGCGTCTGGCTTTTGGAAAACCTGTTCCGCCTCAATCCAGGTGTCGGCGAATCAAAGGTCAACTTCCCGCGTCGCGAGGTGAGCGTCACGTTTGACCCGGCCCGGTTGACACTCGGCGAACTCGTCGCCCTGCTCGCTTCGCTGGGTTACGAACCGGAACTCACGCAGGACGCGCTCCAGACCGGCGGAACCGAAGGCACGACGCGCCGGGCGCAACGGCAATGGCTGCAACTGGGAGTGGCGGGCTTCGGCTTCGGCAATGTCATGCTGCTGGCACTGCCCGGTTACCTGGGCCTCGACAGCCTGAGCGGCCCCTGGTTTCGCGTCCTCGCGGGATGGCTGGGGCTCGCCCTCGCCCTCCCCGTGCTGGTCTATAGCGCGGCGGACTACTGGCGCGCGGCGTGGTTCAGCATCCGGGAGCGGATGGTCACACTCGACGTGCCCATCGCGATTGGGCTCGCGGCCATCTATGGCCGGAGCGTGTTCGAGGTGGCCTCCGGCCG
>DATKEE010000508.1:0-6398 GCA_035544555.1 Candidatus Methylomirabilota bacterium | reverse complement strand
CCCCACCAACAACTAGTCAATCATAAGAACCGCTCACGCTAATGGGTGACCCTTTTGTAAGGCCACGCACGCTCCTACTCGGTAACCTTCTCTGCCGCATCCAGGATGCGCCAATCGAAATCGTCCTCTTCCAAAGCTCTGATGAATTCCACCACTCGCTCGACTATTTCTCCATCATTTCCAATGATCATCAACCCTTCTTCAACGATCACAGGCCGATCACCCAACGTCGTCCAGGCTTGCAACTCCTGCACCTCTTCACTGCCATAGACGACGTAACGGCATACTTTGCCTCCATCGGGCACCTTTGCCATCAATTGATCGATCCTCTCACGACCTTTGTCCGCAGAGCCATGCACGAACTCTGTCGATCTCTCCAGGAATTCCCGTAGCTCAGGCACATCCACTTCCTGTTCAGACAGTTTTTCCATTACATTCTGAATAACCGACATTTGGTACTGATACTCCCAAAACAATTCCTTCCTGAGGAAATACTCGGATGTAGGTTGCAGCTCGTAATCGGGGTGTGCATTTGAAAACTTCCTTATCCCACATTCATCACTTAATGTGCGGCAACCTTGAACCAATGCAAAACAAATCAAAGCGCTAAAAAGCACTGAACTGTTCGCTTTCATATCTGATTCGTTGCCCAAGGTCAGCGTGTGATGGAAATACTCGCCCTTGCGCGAAGCCGTGTAGGCCGTCCCGCCCGACACCCCCACCGTCACGCCCGCCGTCGGATTGGCAATGCCCCGGTCGTGGGCGCGGGTCGTCACCAGGGTTCCGTGGTGTTCTGTTTGAAACTGATCCTGTTCGTTTGCATAACGACAAACTCGGCATTCCTTGGTAAGGCCAGGGCCCTACCCATGCAATTCAATTCTCTATCCTGCTGCCATTCGCGAGTCCTACTTCATCCGTTTGCTGCTCTGCTGACGCATAGAAGTGAACAAACCAGAATATTGGCAGCGTGAACACTGCAAAGAGAAATAAAAGGATGGTCCATTTGAGCTTGTAACCTTGTGGTTTGGGTGCCCTCCAGAGCGCCACCAAAACCAATACGAACCCGATCCAGAAATACACCATGGCGCCAATCCATATTCCGGACGGTAATTGACTGAGCGGCCCCACATACACCAGCGCCATACATGCGCTATAGACTACTGGATGAAAGCATACGGACGCCCAATAGATTAATATAATGTACCTTAACAACGTTCTGTTAGTGCTCATACGTAAATGGCCTTCTAGGAGGCGCAATCAGCGAAGACAACTTCAATTCCCCAAAATGCTCCTCCACCGCCTACCTCCGGTTTTAGGTGCTTTGGTGGCTCCAAGTCAGGGCCGGTTGGAATACCAATTCCTGGCCTATGCAACGACCCTGAGGATCTCCCGCCGAACCTGCCGCGCATAACGCGGCATCGTCAAACATTTTACCTCTCATCTTTTACCAGCCCCTTTTGACGTCAGAACCGGGCGAGGGCAAAGGTAAAAGTTCAGGGGTAAAAGATGAGGCGGCGGGAGAGTCGCGATCGGATCCTGGTCCGGGGTCAAAACCAGGACGGCTGGTGCGGCCCCCGAGAGTATCGGAACCAGCCTGCGTCGCCTTTTCGAGATCCCGTCGGGCTGGCGCCTCAACCTCAGGAGCAACACGTAAAGACGTCACACTTCCGTATAAGGTGCAGGCTCCATCGCCGTGCTCCAAGACGTTGCCGTCTTCGCGCAGCAGGAAGCGTGATGACACTCGATTATCTCGAGCCTGTCTTCAGGCAACCCTACCGGCATTCGGACTGTTCGCCGCCGCGCGTGCATCGAAAGACCTCGAAAGCGAGGTTGTCAGGCGGGCGCCGGATTCGTTAAAAATCAGCATTCACCATGACTGCCACATTGGAATTCACCCTGAATGGAAAGGCGCGTCAGGTTGAGGCCGATCCGCGTCGCAATCTGCTGGAGGTTCTGCGCGAGGATCTGGGGTTGACGGGCGCGAAGTACGGCTGCGGCGAGGGCCAGTGCCGTTCGTGCATGGTCCTGCTCGATGGACGGCCGATTCAATCGTGCCTGACCCGGATCGACGCGGTGGCGGGGCATCGCGTTGAGACGATCGAAGGCCTCGTCGACGGCGAACGCCTTCACCCGGTGCAGCGGGCCTTCATCGAGGCGGGGGCGATGCAGTGCGGTTATTGCGTGCCGGGCATGATTCTCAATACCGTTGCCCTTCTCCGCGAGAATGACAGCCCGACGCGCGCGGAAATCATCGAGGCGCTGGACGGCAATCTCTGCCGGTGCTGCGGCTATGGGAACATCCTGCGAGCCGTGGAGCTTGCGGCGAAGTCCGGAAAGGAGGCCGCCACGCGATGAACCTGCAACGCTACATCGAGGAGTTTCCCGAGCCCGAGCGTTATGAACTTTACGAGGGTCCGCGCTATCATTTTGAGCTGACGCGGCGCGAATTCGTGCAGGTGCTGGGCACCGGCGTTCTCATCTCGGTCGCCGCTCCCGCCGCCTTTGCGCAGCGATCCAGTGACCGCGGAAGCGCCCCGCTGGCTGAGCGGCTTCATATCGCCGCCGATGGCACAATCACCGTCCTCACCGGCAAGGTCGAGGTGGGCCAGGGTTCCCGCACGCAGATCACCCAGGCGGCCGCCGAGGAACTGCGCGTGCCCGTGGATCGCATTCGGCTTGTGATGGCTGATTCCGCTGTGGTTCCCGATGACGGCGGAACCGCGGGCAGCCGCACTACGCCATCGACCGTGCCGACCGTGCGAAAGGCCTGTGCCGCCGCCAGGCAACTCCTGTTGGACACCGCGGCCAAAAAGTTCCAACTCGACGCCCAATCCCTTGAAGTGCGGGATGGCCAGGTTCAGGGACTCGGGGGCGACCGGACCTTTGGCTATGCCAGCCTGGTTGCCGGGGAACACGAGGGGGTGCTCCAACGCGAGGCTCCGCCCGGCGTCGCGGTCATCGCCGTCTCCGAATGGCGTGTCCTGGGAACCTCCACTCCCAGGATCGGCTCCCGCGAGATCGTGACGGGCGCCCATCAATATCCTTCCGACATCACGCGCCCCGGAATGCTTCACGGCGTCGTGTTGCGCCCGCCGTCCTACACGGCCGAACTGGAGGCGGTGGATCTGGACCCGGCACGTGCCATCGAAAATGTGATTGCGGTACGCGACGGGGATTTCGTGGGATTCGCGGCGCCCACCTCGTTTACGGCGGCCCAGGCCCGAGACGCGGCCGCCTTGACGGCCCGCTGGAATACCGGCAGTCATCCGTCCAGCGATGAACTCTACGATCATCTGCGTTCGCACGCGTCGGATCGTCGTTCGCGTCGCGATGAAAAGGGATCGCCGGAAGAGGCGCTGGACTCGGCCCACAGGACGTTGCGCGAGACCTATCACATCGCCTACATCCAGCACGCGCCGATGGAACCCCGGGCCGCAGTCGCCGAGTGGAACGATGGTGACCTGACCGTCTGGACGGGCACCCAGCAACCGTCCCGGGTGCGGGACGATCTGGCGCGGACATTCCGTATCCCGTCCGAGCGCGTGCGATTGATCGTGCCGGACACGGGCGGGGGTTTTGGCGGCAAGCACTCGGGCGAAGCGGCGGTCGAGGCCGCCCGACTCGCGCGCGAAGCGGGAAAACCGGTGTCTGTGAAATGGAGCCGCGAAGAGGAATTCACATGGGCCTACTTCCGTCCGGCGGGAGTGATCGACTTGGCGGGCGCCCTGGACACAGAGGGGCGACTGACGGCCTGGGAGCACGTGAACTTCAATTCCGGCGCGTCAGCCATCGCCACGCCCTACGACGTGCCGAACATTCGCACCGAATACAAACCGTGTGACCAACCGCTCCGCAGCGGTTCCTATCGCGCGCTGGCGTCCACGGCGAACGCGTTCGCCCGCGAATGTTTCATGGACGAACTCGCGCACGCCGCCCGGATCGATCCCCTTGAGTTTCGCCTGCGCCATCTCACGCACGAGCGTGTTCGGGGCGTGTTGCTGGCGGCGGCGGAACGATTCGCCTGGAAGTCGGCGTGGAAGCGTCAAAACACACCGCGGCGGGTGGGCGTCGGCTTGGGCTGCGGCACGGAAAAGGGTTCCTATGTGGCGACCTGCGCGGAGGTCCAGGTCGATCCGGATGCGGGCACCTACCGCGTGGTGAAGGCGTGCACGGCCTTCGAGTGCGGCGCCGTTCAGAATCCGGCCAACCTCAAGGCGCAGGTGGAGGGTTCGGTCATTCAGGGTCTGGGCGCGGTGCTCGAAGAGGAAATCCATTTCCGGGACGGACGCATTCTCAATCCAAGGTTCTCCCAATACCGCGTCCCACGCTTTCGGGATGTCCCGGAACTGGAGACGGTGTTGCTGGATCGGAAGGACCTGCCGTCGGTCGGAGGCAGTGAAACTCCCATCATCGCGATCGCGCCGGCCATTGCCAACGCGCTGTTCAACGCGGTTCAGGCGCGCATCCGATCCCTTCCGTTGCGCGATGACCGATACCGCGCCGTGTGAGGGCTGCGCATGGTTCCCGGCTTGCCGCCCGCATCGTTGTGGGGTTCACTCGACCTGATTCCCTCATGAAAACCATTGCCCTTCCTTCAATCCTTGCCGCGGCTGTTCTGGTGACCGGCCTCATTCCGGTCCCGGCAGCCGATTCGTTTCCCGTCACCCTTCGAGTCAACGCCTCCAATCTCCAGGGTGAAGCCCGGCAGATCTGGCGTTTCTTCGGCGCCGATGAACCGAACTATGCCTACATGGCGCATGGGCGCAAGTTGCTGGACGAACTGGGCCAGCTCGCCCCGCGCCAGGTGTATTTCCGAGCCCACAATCTCCTCACGTCCGGCGACGGCACCCCCGCGCTCAAATGGGGTTCCACCGGCGCCTACGAGGAGGACTCGCAAGGCAACCCGGTTTACAATTGGACGATTCTCGACCGGATCTTCGACGCGTATCTCCAACGCGGGGTGCGTCCCTACGTGCAGATCGGTTTCATGCCCAAGGCGCTTTCCACGAACCCGGAGCCGTATCAGCATCAATGGACGCCCACCGCCCGTTACGACGAAATCTATACCGGCTGGGCGTATCCCCCGAAGGACTACACCAAATGGGCTGAACTGGTCTTTCAATGGACGAAGCATTGCGTTGAACGCTATGGCCGCGAGGAGGTGGAGTCCTGGTACTGGCAGACCTGGAACGAACCGAACATCGGGTATTGGCGCGGCTCCCGCGAGGAGTTCATCCAGCTTCACGATTACGCGATCGACGCGGTGCGGCGCGCGCTGCCCACCGCGCGCGTGGGGGGACCCGACGTCGCCGGCAGCGGCGGTGATTTCACGCGCGCCTTTCTGGATCACTGCCTGCGCGGCACCAATCACGCCACCGGCGAAACCGGCACGCCGCTCAATTTTGTCGCCTTCCACGCGAAGGGCGCGCCCCGCTTTGTCGAGGGACACGTCCGGATGGGTATCGCCCGGCAATTACGCACGATTGACGACGGATTCGGCATCGTCGCCTCGTATCCCGAACTGAAGGAGACACCAATCGTCATCGGTGAATCCGATCCCGAGGGATGCGCGGCATGCCAGGGGCCGCAGCTCGCCTATCGCAACGGGACGATGTATTCCAGCTACACGGCGGCCAGCTTTGCCCGCAAGCACGACCTTGCCGACCGGCATGGGGTGAACTTTGAGGGCGCGCTCACCTGGGCCTTTGAATTCGAGGATCAACCCTACTTCGCCGGCTTCCGTTCGCTCGCCAGCAACGGCATCGACAAGCCCGTCCTCAACGTGTTTCGCATGTACAGCCACATGACCGGACATCGCATCGGGGCGGACAGCGACGCGCAGATCGCGCTCGACGAAATCCTGCGTGAAGGCGTGAGAGGGCGTCCGGACGTGGGAACGTTCGCGACGCTCGATGAAGGCAAACTCTGCGTCATGGCGTGGCATTATCATGACGATGACCTCCCCGGACCGGAAGCCGCGGTGACGCTTGCACTGAGCCGACTTCCCGTTGCCTCGGGCCTCACGCGCCTGCGTCACTACCGCATCGATCAACACCACAGCAACGCCTACGCGCTCTGGCTTCGAATGGGGTCGCCGCAGGATCCAACCCCGGGTCAATACTCGCAACTCGAGCAGGCCGGTCGTCTCGGGGAGTTGAACGAACCTCAACTCGTTCGTTTGGCCGACGGTGGCGCGAACGTGGAATTTCAACTGCCTCGGCAGGGGGTTTCATTGCTGGTGTTCGACTGGTGAAAATGTCATTCCGATTTTGAATTCAGGTTGCAAGCGCGGATACATCGGGATTCAAGCCGTCACTGGAGAAGTGTATTCGTTTCCGTGTAGTGGAGAATGGGAAGTGAGCCCGCCCTCACCCCAACCCTCTCCCTCGAGGGGGAGG
>DATKEE010000507.1:0-4315 GCA_035544555.1 Candidatus Methylomirabilota bacterium | reverse complement strand
GATCTTCGCCCGCAAACTGAATCTCACCCCGTCCGCCGCGGCCCCCGAGCCGGAACCCTCGGAGCTGTTGCATGGGCTGTCCGTGCGCGACCTCGTCGTGGCCGGCCTCACGTCCAACCGCATGGCCACCGTCCTGGTCTTTCTCGGCTCGATCTGGTGGTTCGTGGACCAGATCATCAGCGAAGAGGAACAGGAGCGCGCGCTAAGGGGCGTGTATTCGCGCGTCGAGAACCTGATGAGCCAGGGGACCGAGACCGCGCTCCTGGCGGGCTTCCTTCTCGCGGCCGGGATCATTGTCACCAGCATGCTGTTCTCGGCCATCGGTTCCGTCGTGCTCTTTTACGGATTCAGACTCACGCGGCGCGGGGATGATCTCCACCGCTCCTACGGCCTGATGACCCGCCGGACGAGCAGCCTTCCCCGACGCCGCATCCAGGTGCTTCTGATCGAGGAGGGACTCCTGCGCCGGTTGTTCGGCCTGGCCGCGCTGCGCGCCGACACTGCCGGACCGCGCCAGCAACAAGGCGAGGCAAGCACCGGACGGGACGTGCTCCTCCCGATCCTTCCGCGCCCGGGCGTGGATCCCATGCTGCCTGTCTTTTTCCCTAATATTGAAACCGGCGACGTCGAATGGCGTCAGGTCTCGCCGCTGGCGGTGCGGCGAGGCACGTTCAAGGGGAGCCTGGTCTGCCTGGCACTCACCGGGATCGCCATCCCCGCCTATGGACTCACCGGCCTTCTGGTTCTGGCCCTCCTGCCGCTCATCTACCTCATCAATCTGATGGAATACCGCAACCTCGGCTATGCGCTCGGCGAGGATTACTTCCGCACCCGGCGCGGCTGGTTCAACCGGTCCACGCATGTCGTGCCCATCCGCAACACCCAGGCGGTGCTCGTGCACCGCAATCCCTTCGACCGCCGACTCGGCCTGGCCACGTTGCAGGTCGATACCGCGGGTCAGGCGTTCACCGGCGGCGGACCGCGCATCGCCAATCTTCCTCTCGGCGAGGCGCTGGCCCTCGCGCGCGTCCTCTCGCAACGCGCCACCCTCAAACGCTATCGCTGGCAAAGCAAATGACTCGCTCCGCCCCGGACTTCGCCCGATAAATCCGGCTTTACGATGCAACGACGGCGCAAAGGCGAACCTCCCAAAACCCGCAGGACCGCGCTGTGGATGAACCTCATGATCCCCGGCGTCGGACAGTTCTTCCTTGGACACCGGCTGCTCGGCGTGATGTTCGCCGTGCTGTCCATCCTCTGCATGCTGGTCTTCCTTGGACTCTTCCTCTATGGCATGGCGCAATACTACAGTCTTGCGGCCGATGGCCGGTTGCTCGAAGGCAATCAACTCGAACAAATCCGCGACGCCCTCCATCTTCGCTGGCTGATCCTCTCCTTCGCCGGCCTCCTGTTCCTCTACCTGCTCTCCATCGTCGCCCTCGCCTGGGCGCCGGAGGAGCCGGGGACAGAGCCGCACAATCGGAAGCCGAACGGCTGAACTGAAGCCGGGGCTGCCCCCCGTACAAGTGAAGCCGACAGCCGACGGTGGCCGAATCGGTGGTTTGCGAACACCCGACCGACGACGTTCAAGCCCTGTGCCCACGTGTACCGGAGCCGGGAAAGCTTCGGCTGGCTGCATGCGGGTTTGGAGGTCCGTTGGCGAGGTGTGGCTCCCGAGGGTTGGCGGCCGTTGAAGCGGCGTGAACGCCGCGTCCCTCATGTTACGATCAAACGGCGGGTGTCGGGACTTTCGGCTTGCCACCCCTTCGGGCGCGACGGGATAGTGCCATTTCCACGAAAACAGGACCCATTGGAATTCTCAGACAGGCTCTGAGCCATTGACGGTTGTTCAATTCTAACCACACCACTCACGAGCATCACCCAACCGGGAATCATGAAATCAGTCCGCATCGGCATCGTTGGAATGGGGAACATGGGAAAGTTCCACGCAAACTATCTGCTCGATGGCCTGGTCAGCGGCGCGGAATTGACCGCGGTCAGCGACGCCATCCCCGCCAACCTCGAGCCCTTCAAAAAGCTCAAGACCTTCGAACGGAGCGAGGACATGATCCGCTCGGGAGCGATTGATGCCGTCATCATCGCGACGCCGCACTTCCTCCACACCACCATCGGGATCGACGCGCTGCAAAACGGCCTTCACGTGCTGGTCGAGAAACCGATCTCCGTGCACAAGGCGGATTGCGAACGGTTGCTGGCGGCGCACACGGACAAAAAGCTCGTCTTCGCGGCAATGTTCCAGTCGCGCACGGAAACCAAATACCGCCGCATCAAGCAACTCATCACGAGCGGCGAATTGGGGGAGATTGTGCGCACGAACTGGATCGTCACCGACTGGTATCGGACCGAGGCGTATTACGCGAGCGGCGGCTGGCGCGCCACCTGGAAGGGCGAGGGCGGCGGGGTGCTGTTGAATCAATGCCCGCACAACCTGGACCTGATCCAATGGCTCTGCGGCCGGCCCAGCCGCGTGCGCGGGTTCTGTCAGCTCGGACGGTTTCATCAGATCGAGGTCGAGGACAACGTGACCGCCTGGCTGGAATATCCCAACGGCGGGACCGGCTCGTTCATCACCTCGACCGGCGAGGCCCCGGGAACCAATCGGCTCGAGATTGCAGGCGAACGCGGGAAACTGGTGCTGGAGAATAATCGTCTCCAATTCACCCGCAATGAGGTGTCGATGCTTGAGTTCAGCCGGACGGCGAAGGCCGGGTTCGCGCGGCCCGAGGTCTGGAACGTCGAGATCCCGGTGGACACCGAGGTCGGCCGGCATCACGTCGTCACCCGGAACTTCATCGATGCCATCCTGGACGGCGCGCCGTTGATCGCCCCGGCGGAGGAGGGGACGTGGTCGGTCGAACTGGCCAATGCGATCCTCTATTCGTCGTTGATCGGGGAGGTGGTGGATCTGCCGCTTGACGGCGCCGCGTATGAAAAGAAACTTCAACAGTTGATCGCGGAATCGAAGTTCGAAAAGAAGGTCGTGCGGACCATCGGGGAGGATTTCTCGAAGTCGTTCGCGCGATAAAACAAAGGATCGACATGTTTTTGATGGGCATAGCGGACGAGGCCGGCGCGTCTATAGACACGCAAATCCGGGCGACGAAGGAACTGGGCTGGCGCCACATCGAGGCGCGCAACGTCGAGGTGGAAGGCTTTCCCAAGGCCAATCTCCATGACATCCCGGACGCGGCGTTCGACATCGTGGCGCGAAAGCTCGAGGAGTCGGGCGTCGGCGTGTATTGCTTCGGTTCGACCATCGGCAACTGGGGCAAGAAGATCGACGATCCGTTCGATCTTTCCGAGGTGGAACGCGCCATTCCACGCATGCGTCGATTGGGCACGCGTTACGTGCGCATCATGAGCTACGCGGTGCGCGATGGAGAGGACCAAAAGGTGGACGAGCGCGTTCGCCGGGTGCGCGAGATCACGAAGCGCTTCCTGGATGCCGGACTTCAACCGGTGCACGAGAACTGCATGAACTACGGGGGAATGGGCTGGCCGTTCACGATTGAGCTGCTCGACAAGGTGCCGGGGCTCAAACTCGTCTTCGACACCGCCAATCCCGTCTTCAACGCGGACCGCGGCAAACCCAAGCCCCATCCGCGCCAGGATCCCTGGGAGTTCTGGTCCCATGTCCGCGATCACGTGGCGCACATCCATGTCAAGGACGCGCGCTGGAACCCGGCGAAGAATGATGCCGATTACACATTTCCCGGCGACGGGGATGGCGCGGTGCGAAAGATTCTGAAGGACGCCTTCGAGCGGGGTTACGACGCCGGGATTTCCATCGAGCCGCATCTGGCGGTGGTGTTTCACGATGCCTCGGTGAAGTCGGATGCGGACGCGCAGTATTCGAGCTTCGTGGAGTATGGTCGGCGGCTGGAGAAGCTCATTCAGGAATTGCGCGGGGAACAGTCGCCCCGCAAATCCGCGGGCGAGACTGTGGCGAGGTAAGGCCGGCAGGATCAAGAATGTCCCGGCATTGCGTGAACGGCTGGGGATTTGGGGAATGATCCATCCCAGTACCAGCGGACGTAAGTCCGCTCTGACCTCTCGTTCCGGGGCAAACCTCGCGAACCCCGAAATCACTCCCGCACCGGTGCAATCGTCGAATGGACGCTGGTTTGAATGGGGGTGCACTGGCTGGAGATTCGGGAAGGCCTTCGGGCAAACGGAGAGGAAGTGATCCGACTGACGTCGGATGCTACGGGGTAGCAGCGGATGTAAGTCCGCTCTGACCTCTCGTTCCGGGGCAAACCTCGCGAACCCCGAAATCACTCCCGCACCGGTGTAA
>DATKEE010000506.1:0-2713 GCA_035544555.1 Candidatus Methylomirabilota bacterium | reverse complement strand
GGTCAGGAATGACACGGACGAACCATTCCATTGGGGCCGGACGGTCCGACTTCGCGCCGGACGCGCCGGAGGGGGGCCGTGGGTACGCGATCTGGCTGCTGGGGGTCGCGGTCGTCATCACGTGCGCCGGCATGACCGCCGCAACCTGGAGGGGCGATGGAACCTCGATCAATTCGTTCCTGTTTCTGGAGCTTGGATGGTCGCACGAGGCGGCGGGGCGATACGAGCGGCTGGCGATGGTCATTGTGCTGATGCTGTCGGTGTGCGGGATGATCCGGCCGCGATGGGTGTTGCTGTTGCCGGTGGCTGTGTATGGATTTCTGGAGGCGCTGGCGGGCTGGCATCAGGGGGGGTATCCATTCAGCGAATGGACGCCTGCGGCGAGGGCGCCGGCGTATCTGGCGCCGGTGGTATTGGTGCTGTTGTATGAGGCCCGGGGACGGTCGGATCCCGCCGGGCAATGGCGCCGGGTGATCGCGGAGTGGTTGATGCGGGTGGCGATGGCTTCCGTGTTTCTGGTTCACGGTTTGGAGGCCTTTCGACTGCACCCGCGTTTTGTGGATTTGATTCTGTCGAGCAGTTGGAGTCTGACGGGGCTGCGTTGGAGCGAGGCGGACGCGGCGACTCTGCTGCGGGTGATCGGGGTCTTGGACATTGCGCTGGCGATATCGCTGGTGATCCGGCCGTGGCGGGTGGTGCTGGCGTGGATGGCTTTCTGGGCGGGACTGGCGGCGGCGTCGCGGATGACGGCGCACGGGTGGGGCGCCTATCCGGAGTTTCTGGTTCGCGCGACCTACGTCATGGTCCCGCTCGCGCTGTGGGCCATGGTGTACGGGACGCCGCGGTGGAGAGGCGGGGGAAGCAGGCAGCCATCAGCGCCGGGAGAGGCCGGTGACCAGGTCAGCCGGCGCGAACGCGGTCGAGTTGGCGTTTGATGAGGCCATTGGTGGCGCTCAGTCGATAAGTGTGCTGGTTGTCCAGGGCCTCGTGTTCGAAGTCGCCTCCGGCGCATTCCAGGATCAGGCCACCCGCGGCGATGTCCCAGAGACGGATTCCGGACTCGACATAACCATCGAACCGGCCGCTGGCCACATAGGTGAGGGCGAGGGCGGCGGCGCCCATCATGCGGATTTTCCGGACGCGGGGGATGAGCCGGTTGAGTACCGGCAACATGCGGGCCAGGGACTCCGGGCCTTTGGCGAAGCCGATGGAGACGATGGAACGGTCCAGGCGATCCCGGGTGCTGACATGGACGGCTCTGCCATTCAACCTGGCGGGACCTCCGCGAAGAGCGGTCCACAGTTCATCGGCGAACGGATCATAGACGACTCCCAGCAGGGTCCTGTAAGGAGCCGGGCTGATTGGATCCGACTTGCCGGCCCGGCGGCGCGGAGGGTTGGGCATTCGTTGCTGCAGGGCGATGGAGGTGCAGGCGTGCGGGATTCCGTAGGCGAAGTTGACCGTGCCATCGATGGGATCGACCACCCAGCGCAACGGGGTGTCGGGATCTCCGGTGCTCTCCTCCTCGCCAAGGATGGAGATGTCCGGATAGCAGGCGCGGAGGGACTTTTCGATGATTTTCTGGCAACGCACATCGAGGGCGAGTTTGATGTCGTACTGCACCTCGGAATCGATGTGTTTGGTGGCGCGCAGGTTTTTGCGCATCAACTGGCCGGCGGCCCGGGCGGCTTGGACGGCGGCACGGAGGAGTTTCTTGGGATGGGGCTGGCTCATGATTGGTAACTATTCAGGTGAGAAACCACCTGCCTGCGCCCAGGCTTCGGCAGGCAGGCGAATCGACACGAATTCACACGAATGAAGGGCGATGTCATTGGAACGCCGGTCTCCGACCCGGCTCGGCGATAATGGGATGAATCGCGCCGGGTCGGAGACCGGCGTTCCGTTCTGCACGAAGGCGCGTTGGATACAGTCGAGGGCAAAAGGGTGAGTTAGACTTGTCAGTGAACACATGGTCAGTCCGCGAATGTTGTCCACGCATCCGTTCCGTGAATTATCCGACCTGAACCGCTACCGATGATTGCGGGACGCGTGGCGCGAGGAGTGTAGGGAAGTGTCCCGTCGGGACAAAGCAAACTTCGCGTGTCTTGAGAGTCTCTACCGGGGTTCGGATGGGAGGAGGCCGTTTTCGCGATGGGGGCGGGTGAATTGGGTGGGTGCATGCGGTCGTGGGAAAGTGATCCGACTTACGTCGGAGGCTACGGGGCGGGAGGAGCGCGGACAGCTTATCCGTGCGTGGTGCGGGGCTGGATCGCGCGGGCAGACTGTCCGCGCTGCTGGAGCGGAGGGAATGACGGGGAGGTGTGGTTTGAGGAAAGGTTTCATACGGACGAGGGGTCTTGTCACCCATTGGGCGACTGCCTATGGTCCGCTGATGCACAGCAACGTGACTGCATTTCTGAAGGAGGATCCATGGCGTGTCCTGCGGATCATGTCCGAGTTTGTGATGGCATTCGAGACCCTGTCGCATGTTGGGCCGGGGGTGACGGTATTTGGGTCGGCGCGGACGAAGCCATCGAATCCTTACTATCGCGCGGCTGTGAGGCTTGGCCGGGGTCTGGCGAAGCACCGGCTGCCGGTGATCACGGGGGGCGGGCCGGGGATCATGGAGGCCGCTCACCTCGGCGCCTATCTCGCGAGATGGGACGAGCCCGCGGTGCTCGACGAAGCCCTGGCAATCATGCGGACGGCGACC
>DATKEE010000505.1:0-4494 GCA_035544555.1 Candidatus Methylomirabilota bacterium | reverse complement strand
GATCGGTCTCCCCTTGACCGCGAGCGCACCGGCAAGCGCCGCCATCGAATCCGCCCCCGCCCGCCTCATCCCCCGCCAATGCGTCACCAGATGCACCGAATCATCCACCGCAATCCCCATCGCAACCGCGGCCAGCATCACCGTCACCGCGTTCAACGCCACCCCGACAAATCCCGCCAACCCCAGCACACACACCACCGGCGCCACGTTTGCCAACACCGTCCATGCCGCCAGACGCGCCGACCGCCACAGACCCGCCAGCAACACCGCCACCGCCGCCACCGTCACTCCCGCGCTGCTCCCCTGGCTGCGCAGAATCCGCCGATCCGCCTCCAGCACCGAATGAATGCCCTCCGCCGCCGACACCTCGACGCCCTCGGGACGTTCCGCCTCCGCAAACCGTACCACCTCCCGCACCATCGCCAGATGCTCATCCGCCGGCAACTGACGCGATCGCACGACCAGATACCCCCGTTGATACGCCGGGTCCGCCAGTGCCTCCACAAACGGGAAATCGCGCGACCCGAGCGCCACGGCGAACATCCGGATCAACAGGGGACTCTCGGGCGGCCGAAAGTCCAGCCCCGAACCTCCCTCCCAGATCTGTCGCATCATCCCCAACACCTGCGCGTAGGAATAGGCTCCCGACACTCCGGGCAGCGATGACGCATGCCGCCGCACCTCCTCCATGTAACGAAGGAACGCCGGTGTGTTGATTCCGTCCGGTCGTCCCGAATCCAGTTCGATGCGGAGAACCTGAATCCCCCCATAAGCCGCATCCAACGTCTCCACCGCCTGGCGCACCGGGCTTTCCCGATCCAGAAATTCCACCGCCCGGATGTCCGTCCGGATTCGCGTCAATCCCACTCCCGCTACAATCACGGCCATGGCCGCGCAGCCAATCACCACCCAACGCCATCGCTGCACAAAGCCCGCAACCCGCACCGGCAATCCGCCATGCCCATGTGTTGCCGGGATTTTCGAATCCTGCCCCCGGCCTCCGGTGCGCCCCCAAAAACGCCACCAGATCTTCAACATGGCCAGGCCCGGACCAAACGTCAGCAGGAATACCATTCCCACTCCCGCCGCCCCCGCACCCCCAAACTCCCTCACCACCGACACGTCACTCAGAGTCAGCGACAGCAACGCGCCTCCCGTGGTCAGCGCCGCGAACAAACAGGCGGTGAAGGTGTCGGATATCGCCTGCTCCACGGCATCCGGCGCCGGCGTCTTCAAACAGGCCGAAGCCACGTGCGTCAGCAGCGACAGGTGAATTCCGCCGATCAAGGGAAACAGCATCACCGTGAAGAAGTTGATCGACGCTCCCAGCGCCACCAACAGCGCGGGCAGCGCGGCCAGGCCGAGACCCAGGTTGATCAGCACCACCGCGACCATGGGCAGCGAACGAAAGGCCAGCCACAAAATCACCAGGACAACTCCGACCGCAATCGGCGCCACGCGCCGGACGTCCGCCGCCACCGTTTCACGGATTTCATGTTCCACGAGCGGCAGTGCCAGCGCGCGCAACATCAGCCCCTGCCCCCGAAACGGCGCCAGCATCGACTCCACCTTCCGCGCGAACGCCGCCTGCGTGCCCGCGCCCTCGAATCCCGACCGAAACGTGACGGTGATCATCGTGTGCCGCGCGTCGGCGGACACCAGGACATTGCGCACCAGCGGATGCTCCAGGCAAAACTCCCGCAATGCCGCCCGTTCGGCCTCGTCCGGATTCGCGGAAACGAGCGGCACCATGCCGAAGCCGAAGCCTTCACGCACCGGCTTGGACGAATGCGTCAGGCTCTTGACGTCGATCACGCCGGGCTGACGCAGGAACGTTTCGCTCAGTGACCGGACAGCGGCGATGGCCTCCGCGGAAAACACATCCGGGTGTTCCACGTCCACCAACAGCACCTCCACACTGTCGAGGAATTCGCGGACCTTCTCGTAGCTCGACCGGGTGCGCTGATCTCCTTCGAGCAACGTCCGCGTCTCCGCTCCCATGGGCGTGCGCGCCGATTGCCAGACCACCGGAATCCATAGCAAGGCCACCACCCCGAGTGAAAGGATGGGAAAGCGCCAAAACGGATTCCACGAATGTCGCGTCACCGTCGCGGATCATTATCGGAAACCCGCCCCCCTGGCCAGAACAGCCACGCCCCGCCAAAGGGGTCAGTTCTTGGTATTGATCACTAGTGAACAATACCAAGAACTGACCCCTTTGGAGAGAAACGGAAGCCATCATTCCATCGAGCGTTGCTGCGGCTCACAGAGCCGCGCTCTGAAGCAGGGATTCTTGCCGCCCCGGGGGTTTCTGCTAGATTCCCGGCGCTCTTTACTCGTCACCTCGCCCCGATGCCCACGCTCACTCAACTCAATGAAGCGGAACTGGAGGAACACTTCAGCCACGCCTCCGGACCGGGCGGGCAGAATGTCAACAAGGTCGCCACGCGCGTCACCTTGCGCCATGTCCCGAGCGGTCTCGCCGTGTCGGTGGACTCCTCACGCTCGCAGGCGCGCAACCGGCAGCTCGCCCGGGAACGGCTGCTGGCCGCGCTCAATGAACGCGAGGCCAGGGCGCGAGCCGCCGCCCGACACGAACAGGAGAAGGCGCGCCGTCGCAAGCGGGATCGTCCGCGCGCCGTGAAACGGCAGTTCGTCGAGGGCAAACGCCGTCGCGCGCGCGTCAAGGAGGGCCGCGGTTCCCAATCGTGGAACGACACCTGAAGCCCCTTCCACACCAGCGCCGCGCAACCCCACTTTCCGCACTTGCCTTTCCAATGGTTTAAACGTCCATTGGGCCGTCCAGCTCTCCATATCCGACAATTTATGAACCGCTCCAGATCCCGCTCCATCCTGATCTCCGCGCTGCAGCTGGCGGCCTTCGCCATCCCCCTGTCCGCCCGGGAACTGCCGTCCGACGATCGCCTGCTGCACGGGCAGCTCGACAATGGCGTCCGATGGATTTACCGCCAGCACGACAATCCGCCCGGCAAGATGGCGTTGCAGATGCACGTGCGCACCGGTTCGCTCAACGAAACCGACGACCAGCGGGGCCTCGCGCACTTCCTGGAACACATGTGCTTCAACGGCTCGGAAAACTTCCCGCCCGGCACGCTGGTCCCCTACTTCGAGAGCATCGGCATGCAATTCGGCCCCCACCTGAACGCCTTCACCAGTTTCGATCAGACGGTGTACATGCTCTTCACACCGAACACCGAGACAGAGCAACTCGACAAGGCGCTCATGGTGCTCAGCGATTACGCGTTCCGGGTCACGCTGCCCGGGGAGGAGATCGACAAGGAGCGGGGCGTGGTGCTCGAGGAATCCCGCAGTGGCAAGGGCGCCCAGCAACGCATCCGGGACGAACTCTGGCCCGATCTGTTCGCCGACACCCGCTTCGCCGCCCGGCTGCCCATCGGCGAGGACGACATCCTCGCCAACGCCCCCCGTTCCGAGTTTGTCGATTACTACCGCGCCTGGTACCGGCCCGACAACATCACCGTCGTGTTGGTGGGCGATGCGGACCCTGAACCGATCCTTCCCCTGATTGAGAAGTGGTTCGGCGAGTACGAAGCCGGCCAGCCCGCCCGTGATCCGAAAGGGCCGGAGTTCAAGCCGTTCACCGGCGAGCGCGCGTTTGTGGTCACCGATCCGGAGATGCCGTATTGCGAGGTCGAACTCCTGAACATTTATCCGGGCCGGCCGCCCACCACCACCGAGGCCCAATGGCGAAACGAACTCGTCGAATCGATTGGCGCCTGGATTGTGGGCCGCCGCTACGATGACCGCGTCAAGAAGGGCGAGGCCAGCTACCGCCAGGCCTACGCGGGCGTGAGCGACTTCTTTCACGACGCGGTGCTCGTCTATGGCGGCGCGAGCGGCGAGCCCCAGGACTGGGAAACGATGCTCACCGAACTCATCACCGAGGTGAAACGCGCTCGCGAACACGGGTTCACGGAACGCGAACTGGATCTGGCACGCAGGCAGTTGCTCGCCGCCGCCGAACGCGCCGTGCGTACGGAGCCGACGCTGAACGCGCAGTCCATCATCAGTCAAATCGTCGCCTCGGTAAACGACCGCACACCGCTCCTGTCGGCGCAAACCTCGCTGAATCTTTTCGAGGAGCACCTGCCCGGTGTGACGCTTGACGAGGTCAACCGCGCGTTCGAGGAACATTTCAAGCCCGGGACTTTCGCGCACATTGTGACACTCGTGGAAAAGGAGGGCGTCCCCGTGCCCACCCGCGACGAGGTGCTCGCCGGCGCCCGCAAGGCCTGGGATCGCGAAGTCGATCCGCTTCCCGACTCCGACGCCGCCGCTGAACTCCTCGAGGAACTCCCCGAACCCGGCAAATTCGTTGAGCAGTCCAGGGACGAGGAACTCGGTGTCACCAGCGCATGGCTCGACAACGGGGTGCGCATGCATCACCGGTTCATGGATTACAAGAAGGACTCTGTTTATGTGAGCATCAGCCTCGCGGGCGGCAACATCGAG
>DATKEE010000504.1:0-3838 GCA_035544555.1 Candidatus Methylomirabilota bacterium | reverse complement strand
CAAAGCTTCGGCGGAGGAGGGGGTGAGGGCGGGCTCATTGAACCGTCACACCCGTCATTCCTTTTGACCTCGGCTGTTCGCCTTGGCGAAGGGCAGGGGAACGAGGGTCGCGGTTTCTTCGCCGTGAGGGGTGCGGACGATGAGGGGGGTGCCGGGTTGGTTCACTTCCTTGCGCACATAGCCCAGTGCAATGTTACGCCCCAAGGCGGGGGAATGGACGGCACTGGTGATGTGGCCGACTTCCTTTCCGTCATGATTCAACTTGTCGCCCCTGCCCGGCAGTTGAGTGCTCGAACCGGAAAGCTCCAGGCCGCGGAGCGATTTGGCCACCTGGCCGTAGGTGCGGATGCGCGCGATGACTTCCTGGCCGATGTAACAACCCTTGCTGTAGCTGATCGCCCGCTCCTCCAGTCCGGCCTCCGGGGCAAGATTGGTCTCGTCCATGTCCGCGCCGAAACGCGGAATGCCCGACTCGATCCGGACGGTTTCCAGCGCGCTCCAGCCACAGGGACATCCTTCGACACTCCGAGCCGCCTGGATCAGTTGTTCCATGGCCGGGCCGAGAACTTCCGAAGCCAGGAACAGATCGAAGCCCGCAGCGGTGCCGCGCGGGAGGTTGACGACGTAAAGTTCCCCGAAGCGCTCGTGATCCACGCGGGCAATATCGTGTGATTGCGCCGGCAGCGGCAGCGGAGGATTCATGGCGCCGAGGACGTCGGCGGCGCGCGGACCCTGGACGCTCAGCAGGCCGTGCGTGGAGGAGACGTCCACGATCCGGACGTCGTCCGCGATGATGTAGTGATCGAGGCGCCGGGTGACGGCCTCGGAAAGGCCGGGTTCGAAGTCGAGGAGGATTTCGTCGGGGAGGACGTGGATGTTGAGATCGCTTTGGATTTTCCCCTTCGCGTTGACCAGCGCGGCGTAGCAACCGCGGCCGGCGGGAAGATCCTTGAGGTTGTTGGTGACCTGGCCGTTGAGAAAGCGCTGGCGGTCTTCGCCCACGAGGCACAGGCGGCCGCGATTCGACAGGTCGAGAATGCCGGCGGAATTGCGGAGCGCATGGTACTCCGCGCCGGGATCGCCATAGTCCGCAACGTGTCCGGCGTCACCGGCGGCGGTGAATCGGGCACCGATCGACTTGTGAAAGTCATGGAGTGGCAGGGATTCCATGCGGGTAGTGTCAGGACAGGGAAGCGCGAAGGGCAAACGAAATCAGAGGATCAATCGTTCAGTGTCGGGATCGAAGAAGCGGGCGTGGCGGGTGTTGAAGGCGACGGTGAATTTCTGATTGATGGACGGCCGATCGCCGGCAGGGATGCGGGCGACGAGGGAATGATGGCCGGTGTTGAGGTGGAGGAAGGATTCGGCGCCCATCATTTCGACCAGTTCGACGGTGGTCTCGATGAGCTGGCGGGAATCGGCGCCCGGAATGAGGGAGGGTTCGGTGACGTGTTCGGGGCGGAGCCCGAGGATAATGGGGCGGTCCGCGCGGGCTTTCAGCGGTTCCGCATGGGAGGGATGGAGGCGAAACTGAAAACCCGGCCGCGAAGACCCCGATCCCGCGGGGCGTTCATGGAAGGCGAGGGTGTCGTGGTCACGGACGAGACCGCCGGGGATGAGATTCATCGGTGGGGACCCGATGAAACCGGCGACAAACACATTGGCGGGGGTTTGATAGAGATCCGTCGGGGTGGCGATCTGCTGGAATTGGCCGTCCTTCATCACCACGATGCGGTCCCCCATGGTCATGGCTTCTGCCTGGTCGTGGGTGACGTAGATCATGGTCGAGGCGAGGCGCTGATGGAGACGGGTGAGTTCGGCCCGGGTCTGTACGCGCATCCGGGCGTCGAGATTGGAGAGCGGTTCGTCGAAGAGGAAGACGCTGGGTTTGCGGACGATGGCGCGTCCGACGGCGACGCGCTGGCGCTGGCCGCCGGAGAGGGCGCGGGGACGGCGGTCGAGAAGGTCCGAGAGTCCGAGGAGCGTGGCGGTCTCCTGAACGCGGCGGAGGATCTCGGGTTTGGGAAACTTCCGGAGCTTGAGACCGAAGGCCATGTTGTCGAACACGGTCATGTGCGGGTAGAGCGCGTAATTCTGGAAGACCATGGCGATGTCCCGGTCCTTCGGAGGAATCGCGTTCACGACGCGGTTGGCGATGGAAACGGTGCCCGAGGAAATGTCCTCGAGTCCGGCGATCATGCGGAGGGTGGTGGATTTGCCGCAACCGGAGGGACCCACGAGGACGATGAACTCGCCGTCCTCGACGGCGAGGTTGCAGTTTCGGACGGCGTGGATCGCCTCTCCGCGGGGACCCGGGAAGATCTTGCCGAGGTTGTCGAGGACGACGCGCGCCATGGGGCGGGAGTCTTGTGGGTTCGATGGGGATTGTCGAGTGTGGAAAGGGAGCCGGTCTTTTACGCGTTGACGGTGTTTTGGGGATGCGCCCAATATCGCGCGCCGTTGGAGAGAATGAATGAACCGTGCCCAGGGGACGCGAGACGGGCGCGGAGAACAACCCTGAATGGAAATGGAACCGATGAAACTGGACGACGTTTATTCGAAGCTGTTGATCAAGACGAACGCGAAGCTGGCTTTGCTGGTACTCGACGGGCTGGGCGACCTGGCGACGGGCGGACCGGATTCGAGCACGCCCTTGGAGGCGGCCCTCACGCCGAACCTCGACGCGCTCACGCAAAAAGCGGCGCAGGGACGGATGACGGCGGTGGCGCCGGGCATCACGCCCGGGAGCGGGCCGGGTCATCTGGCGTTGTTCGGATATGATCCGATCGAGTACCAGGTGGGTCGCGGGGTGATCGAGGCGCTGGGGCTGGGGCTGGAACTGAAGGCGGGCGACGTGGCGGCGCGCGCGAATTTCGCGACGCTGGACGCGAAGGGAATCGTGACCGACCGGCGCGCGGGACGGATTGAGACGGAGGTGTGCGAGGAGTTGTGCGCGCTGTTGGCGAAGAAGATCAAAAAGATTGGCGACACCCAGGTGATCATCCGGGCGGGCAAGGGGCATCGGTTCGTGGTGGTGTTCCGGGGGAAGGGACTGGAGGGGCCGTTGACGGACGCGGATCCGAACCGCGAGGGGCTGCCGATCCCGTCGGTGAAGCCGGTGAACGCGAAGTCGGCGAAGCAGGGGAAGGCCGCGAAGGTGGTGCGGGAGTTTTTCAAGCAGGCGCTGCCGTTGCTGGCGGGGAAGCGGCCGGCGAACGGGTTTTTGATGCGGGGCATCGCGCATCAGCCGGCGATTCCGACATTCGAGGAGCGGTATGGACTGCGGGCGGCGTGTCTGGCGGTGTATCCGATGTACAAGGGCCTGGCGCAGCTCGTGGGGATGCAAAAGCTGGAGGGGGTGAGGACGATCCGGGAGCAATTCGAGCGGTACGTGGCGGAGTACGACCGGCACGATTTCTTTTTCATTCATTACAAGTACACCGACATGCACGGGGAGGACGGGAATTTCGAGGCGAAGCGGCGGGCCATCGAGGAGTTTGACGAGGCGTTGCCGATATTTCTGCAAAAGCGGCCGGACGTGATCGCGGTGACGGGCGATCATTCCACGCCGTGCGTGATGAAGGGGCATTCATGGCATCCCACGCCGGTGTTGCTGGCGTCGAAACATTCCGGTTCGGACAAGCTCGAGCGTTTCACGGAGACGGGCGCGAACATGGGATCGCTCGGCGTGTTCGAGGCGAAGTATCTGATGCGATTGATGCAGGCGAACGCGGGAATGTTCGACAAGTTCGGCGCGTGAGAAGCGCGCGCGAGCGGCGTGGAAACGGAAAAATTTTTCGCGAACGATGATGGCGGATTCGGGAGCGGAAAAAATTTG
>DATKEE010000503.1:0-4703 GCA_035544555.1 Candidatus Methylomirabilota bacterium | reverse complement strand
GTCAGAGCGGACTCACGTCCGCTGCTACCAGTGGAATGACGTCACGGATGTCTTTCCTTCCACCCCCGTAGCATCCGACGTAAGTCGGATCACTTCCCCACCGATCAACTGCCAATATTTCAAAACTCCCCCAGCCAACTCACCCCCCGCTCAAATCAGCGTCCATTCAGCGGTTGCACCTGTGCGGTGGATCTTTCGACATTCGCAAGTCCTGCCGCGTGACGAATGTCAGAGCGGACTTACGTCCGCTGCTACGAGTGGAATGACGTCACGCCTGCTTTCCTTCCACCCTCGTAGCATCCGACGTGAGTCGGATCACTCTCACCGCGTCCTCGCATCCCTCAAAAACTCCACGTGCCAGTCGAGGAACAGGCGGTTCCGCCCGCCCGAATGCACCGCCAATCCGCGAATGTCCGGAGGCAGACTCCCGATGGTGTTCGGAAAATACGGGTCCACCGTCATCTCCACGTCCACCGGACCGGCCGGCACGCCGATGAACGGGTTGTTCTCCGCGCGCAGATGCGCCACGGCCTCGTCCACCGTCTTCCCCCAAAAATTGTCGCGCGGCACCTCGCTCTCGATGCGATCAAACCGCCACAACCAATAACTCGTCATGGAAACCTCGTTCGTCGCATGGATCGACTGCACGGCCTGAACGGCGTCTCGGAGCGGACTCGCGTGAATGGCCGGACAAGTCCACACCCCGGCCTCGTTGACGTAGGGCTTGAGCACCACCATCGCCCACCCGGCCCGCGGATCGGACGGCGGCCACGTGTCCCAGGGCTTGTATCCGCCCGGCAGCGACGTCTTCAAATCCCGCCGATCCGGAAACCGGCCTTCGTGATCCTCCAGGTACATCGCAAACGCGAGACCGGTCTGACGGAGGTTCGAAACGCAGGCAATCTGCCGGGCCTTGTCCCGCGCGCGACTCAAGGCCGGCAAAATCAGGCTGGCCAGAATGCCGATGATCGCGATCACCACCAGCAGCTCGATCAACGTGAACGCGAACCGGCCCCCAACGCGAACCCGCCCCTCGATCCGGCCGTCCCGGGACACGTTCCAGCCGCCCTGTCCCGTTTGTTTCGCCGACTCCGTCATCTTACCTCCGCTCCTTCGTCTCCGGCAGCGCAAACGCCACATACGCATCCCCGGACTTCGTCCCCATCTTGCCTCCTCCGCACGCGATCACCACATACTGCCGCCCGTTCACCTCATAGGTCGCCGGTGTGGCATATCCGCCCGCCGGCAGCCGCGTCTCCCACAGAACTTCGCCCGTTCTCTGATCGAACGCGCGGAACTTTTCATCCTTGGACGCGGCAATGAAGATCACTCCACCCGCCGTCACCACCGGTCCGCCATAGTTCTCGGTGCCGGTCCGCGGAATGCCCCGGCGCGTCAATTCCTCAAACTCACCCAGCGGCACCGTCCACTCGTATTCTCCGGTGTTGAGATTGATCGCGTTCAAGGTTCCCCAGGGCGGCTTGATCGCCGGATAACCTTCCTCGTCCAGAAACCGGTTATACCCCGTGTGCGAATACGGCACCCTGCCCAGCGCGTCCCCGAGCGACGCGCTTTCGCTTCCGCTTCCGCTTCCGGCCAACTCTTCCTTCTCGCCGTAAATAAACGCCACGACCGACTTCTTTTGCGCCTCCGACAGAAACGCGAAGGCCGGCATCAAACCTTTGCCGGTCTCAATCAATACCATCGCCTCGGCGGGCTTCAACCGCTCCTCGACCCCCACCAGGCCTGGAAACGTCCGCTGAGGATCGCCTTCCATGTCGATCCCATGACACGCCGCGCACACCTGATTGTAAATGCCACGGCCTGATGACAACGGCACGTCGCTCTCCGCACTCGTTTCCACCATCGTGAGAATCCACGGCATCTCGTTGCCGTTCACATAGAGAATTCCCCGCGCGGGATCGACCGCCGCCCCGCCCCACTCCGCGCCTCCGTCGAACCCCGGAAAGATGATCGTTCCTTCCCGGCTCGGCGGCAGCCACGGCTGATGGGGGCGGACCTCGCGATACCGCTTCACCATCGCCTCGCGTGATTCCGGCGTGATGTCCGTCACGTCCGCCTCGTTGAAATGCTGTCGCGCGAACGGCGCCGGCTTCAGCGGCTCGGGCTGCGTCGGCCACGCCGATTCCCCCTGAAGATCGGACGGCGGCGCGGGTTTCTCCTCGATGGGAAACAACGGCTCGCCGGTCTCGCGATCGAACACGAACACATGCCCGGACTTGGTCACCTGCGCCACGGCGTCGATCTCCCTCCCCTCGCGCCGCAATGTCACAAGATTGGGCGCCGCGGGCAGATCGCGATCCCAGAGATCATGATGCACGAATTGATAATGCCACCGGCGCTCGCCCGTCGCCGCGTCCAATGCCAGCAGACAATTGCCAAAGAGATTGCTTCCAGGCCGGTTCCCACCCCAGAAATCAAACGCCGGCGATCCCGTCGGAACAAACACCCAGCCTCGCTCCGCATCCACCGCCATGCCGGTCCAACAGTTCGCCCCACCGATGTGCCTCCAGGCATCGGGCGGCCAGGTCTCGTATCCAAACTCACCCGGCTGCGGAATCGTTCGAAACACCCACTCGATCCGCCCCGTACGCGCATTGTAGGCGCGCACGTGACCCGGCGCCGAGGGCCCCGGCCCCTCGCCCACCCGAGTTCCCAGGATCAGCAGATTCCCGATGACAATGCCCGGCGTGTTCGATAGCACATCCAGTCCGCTTGCGTCCCGCCCCAATCCCTCCCGCAAATCCACCCACCCACCGTCACCGAATGACTCGATCGGACGTCCCGTCGCCGCGTCAATCGCGTAAAGCCTGCGTCCCGCCGTGTAAAGAATCCGGCGCTCTTCGCCGTCCGACCAGAACACCACGCCGCGATTCACACCCACCGCGCTCTGACCCGAATCGGGCGTGAATGGATCAAACGTCCAGAGATTCGTCCCGGTCGCGGCGTCCAGGGCGAACAGTTTGATCTGCGGCGACGTGCCATAAAGCACGCCGTCGATGATGATGGGGTTGCACTGGATCTGAGACCTGTTGTCCGCGCGCGCGTCTCCGGATCGATAAGTCCACGCCACTTCCAACCGGTGAACATTCGACGTCGTGATCTGGTCGAGCGTCGAAAACTGGCTGCTGGCCGCGTCCCCCAGAAACACCGGCCAGTTTTTCCCGGCAGCCGAGAAGCCCGCCATGGGGAACGACACCCCCAAGGCCAGAGCGAACATCAGGAACATTCCATTCATCATAGGCACAAGACGCGGTCTCCCCGCGCGACGGCAACACTTTCGACTATTACGCGACATCCGATTCATTCCGGGAACGGGCACTTCTCCTATCCGCCTCGGTGCCTGATGTCGATTCGCGATTGCCCGCTGCCGCGACCGGCGCTCCGAACCGGGCCATTCAAGGCGATACCAAACTTTGTTACAATTGTAACAACAGTTGGCCGGCCATATCGACCGGGCTTCCTGGATGCGCCCGCGTCACGCCGGTTCAATTGCGTAGCAGCGGAGGTCACGACGCTCTGACATCCCGTTTCGGGGCAGGACGCCCGAATTCTAACCCCATCGCTTCCTCGATAATCACTCTCATTTCGCGCGCTCTTAATCGATCGCACCCCGCGCGCGGAGAATGCATTGCCTTTGCCCTCAGATCGGTTTGTATCGCGGGCCTATCGGCAATACCATGAACCGCATGAGACGAACCACGGAGTTCGTAACGGGAATCCTGGTCCTGGCCGTGGTCGCCAGCGGCTGCGCGACCGACGCGTTGTGGGACGAGCGACGGCATTACGCGGCCGAAAACCCCAACCTGACCCTGTCCATGCCGCCGGAAGGCTGGGATATCCTCGTCGAGTTCGACGAACAATCCGAGGGTTCAGGGAAAATCCGCCGCCGCGCCTACTGGCTGGTCTCCCCGGCGAATGTGATCACGATTGATGGAGCCCCCCGGAGCTTGAGCAAACCCGCCTTTGTCAATCCGTCGGCGTATCCCGGTTTGCAGCCCATCCCTGTGTTCCTCAGAACGCCGTCAGCCGAGGAGGTGCCCGCGCTGGGATTGTTCGCGGTGTCGCCGCCTCCGCACGACCGCTTCGAGTTGTGGCACGATGGAACGTTGTCGGGGCACTACGAACTGCCGTCCTATTATGAACGGCCGGAGCCCACGGCAGGGCGCGTTCTGCTCACGCCTTTCGCGTTGCTTGCGGACGGCGGGATCGTGGTCGCCGTCACCGCCGCCGGGTTGGGGCTTGTCGTGCTCGTCTTGTACCTCAACTCGGAGACTGCCTGAGCCATCCCCTCCGTAGCATCCGACGTGAGTCGGATCTCTTCCTCACCGATCGCCCGCAAGCCTCTCGAAATCCCCAACCGACACACCCCACTCGCATCAGCGTCTGTTCAACGGTTGCACCCGTGCGGTGGATCTTTCGACATTCGCAAGTCCTGCCCCGTGACGAAGGTCAGAGCGGACTCACGTCCGCTGCTACCAGGGGGATGTGGCCACGAATGCTGTTCCATCCCCTCCGTAGCATCCGACGTGAGTCGGATCTCTTCCTCACCGAACACCCGCAAGCCTCTCGAAATCCCCAACCGACACACCCCACTCGCATCAGCGTCTGTTCAACGGTTGCACCCGTGCGGTGGATCTTTCGACATTCGCAAGTCCTGCCCCGTGACGAAGGTCAGAGCG
>DATKEE010000502.1:0-8007 GCA_035544555.1 Candidatus Methylomirabilota bacterium | reverse complement strand
GGTTTGGTGATCTGTCTGAGCCAGCCCATGTTCAGCCGGGTGGAGGTCGAGGGCGAGCGCTTGAATTGCGGGGCGGGAGCCCGGCTGAAGACCGTGGCGGTGGAGGCGAAGCGAAACGGGATAGGCGGTCTGGAGTTCCTGGAGGGCATTCCCGGAAGCCTGGGTGGCGCGTTGAGGATGAATGCCGGGGCGATGGGCTCGTGGATGTTCGATGTGGTGGAAAGAATCCGGTTCATGGATCTGGCGGGAGGAGTGTTTGAACGTCCGGCTTCCGAAGTGAACGTCGAGTATCGCGGCTGCCCGCTGCTTCGGGATCATATCGCCGTGAGCGCGGTGTTGAAGGGTGAGCCGGCGCCGAAAGAGGCGATTCAGGAGCGGATGCTGGCTTGCAGCCAGAAGCGATGGGAGAGCCAGCCGGCTTCGCCCAGCGCGGGATGCATCTTCAAGAATCCGGAGTCCGTGCCGGCCGGTCGGCTCATCGATGAACTGGGATTGAAAGGCATGAGGATCGGTGGCGCGGCGGTGTCGGATGTCCATGGAAACTTCATTGTGAACGAGGGTCATGCGACCGCGAAGGACGTGCTGAGCCTGATCGAGTTGATCCAGGAGCGGGCGCGGCGGGAACGCGGCATCGAATTGCATACCGAGGTGTAGATCATTGGCGAATGAAAACGGAACCCCGATACTCCTTCGCGCGACCTCAAGGGTGGTGTTGGCTGCCGGCCGTGCTGCTGGCGTTGCTGGCGGCAGGTTGCGGCCTCATTTTTCCAGACAAACCTTCGGCCTTTCTGGAGGAGTTTTCCCCGGACGCGCTGTTTCGGGAAGTGCTCCCGGAACGGACGATCGAATTGCGCCGGGGCGAGTTCAGCCGGATGCGGAGCAGCGACCGGATTCGTCACAGTTACAGTCACAGCTTCGTTCTGCCGGAAGCCGAACGTCCCGGTGTCCTGTTCGAGTTGGAGGGCGGGCTGCGCGCGGAGGTTCAGGAAAAGGGCGGCGAGATCACCGCGTCGAACTGGTCGGGGGACGACTTCAGCATTGAGTACCGGATCAAGGCCGGGGATCGGAAGGGGGCGATCGATGTTTTTTCGCTGCGCGGAAGCGGGAGTTTGTTTAGCGTGGTGATCATGATTTCCGAAACCAGCGACTGATGCGGGATCGGGGTTGAGCGACGATGGATGCGACCTGGAACATCACGGTCATGTTGGGCGGGCCTTCCGCCGAGCGCGAGGTCTCGCTTCGATCGGGCGCGGCCGTGGGGCGGGCGCTTCGGGCTCGCGGCCATCAGGTGACGGAATTGGATCCGCGGCCGGGTTCATGGACTTTGCCCTCGGGCACGGAGGCGGTGTTTCTCGCGCTCCATGGAACCTATGGCGAGGATGGAACGGTGCAGGAACAGTTGGAGGCGTTGGGCGTGCCCTACACCGGATGTGATGCCCGGGCGAGTCGCATTGCCTTCGACAAGGCATCCACCAAGCGGCGCTGCGTCGCCGCGAATGTTCCCACCCCGCCTTTCCTCGTGGTTGAGTCCGCCGACGCGCCCTGGCCGGAAGGATGGGAGGCGCCGTTGGTCGTGAAGCCGGTGTGCCAGGGCTCCAGCGTCGGCTTGAGATTTGTCGAATCGCGGGATTCGTGGAGCACCGCGCTCGCCGAGGCGTTGCGTCATGATTCCCGGGTGCTTGTCGAACCAAGAATCGAGGGGCGCGAAACCACGGTCGGGATTCTCGGCGATGAGGTTTTGCCGATTGTCGAGGTCCGTCCCAAACAAGGGGCCTACGATTATCAGAACAAGTACACCGCGGGCGCCACCGAGTATCACTGCCCGGCCGGGTTCGGTGAAGCCACGACGCGCCGGATTCAATCCGCGGGGCTCGAGGCCTTCCGGGCGGTTGGCGGGCGCGACTATGGCCGGGTGGACATCATGGTCACCTCGGGCGGGGATCCCCAGGTATTGGAAGTCAACACGCTGCCGGGGATGACGGAGACGAGTCTCCTGCCGAAGGCGGCGGCGGCGGCGGGAATAGCCTACGAAGAGCTTTGCCATCGAATGGTGGCGATGGCAGTCCGGCGGAACCGGCCGGCGGCCCGCTTGCAGGGCGTTTGAGGAATTATCATGGCGCGAATCAGAAGAAAGAACCGGCGGATACACCGGCGTCACGTGCTGGATGTGAAACTGCGCTCGCAGTTGGTGCGCCGGGGGCGTCTGCGTTGGGCCGGGCTCTTGATGAGCTCGATTTTCGTGACGATCCTGATGTTGTTCACCCTGTGGCGGGGCGGCGAGTGGATGCTGGGCCAGCTCATCTACGAGAATGACGCCTTTGCCATCAAGGAGATTGAATTGAGCACGGATGGCGTCATTGCGCCGGCACACCTGCAGAACTGGGCGCGGGTCAAACTGGGTGACAATTTACTCGCGTTGAACCTGGCCCGCGTGAAACAGGATCTCGAGTTCGTTCCGCAAATCCGCTCGGCCACCATCGGAAGGCAGCTTCCGGACACGCTGACCATCCGGGTCTCCGAGAGGCGCCCCATGGCAAGGCTGCAGGTGACGCATCCCGAGGCGCTCGGGGACGGCCGGCAGTCCACCACGTATCACGTGACGGACGATGGTCATGTGGTGCCACCGCTCGATCCGAAGTTCATGAGCCGGGCGTTCGAGTGGTCGGACAAGGACCTGCCGTTGCTGACGGGCCTGGCGCCGTTGGAAGTCCGGCCCGGCCGTTCCCTGCAGTCCAGGCAAGTGGAGGCCGCCATCCGGCTGATCGACGAATTCCGTCGATCCGCGCTGGCCGGCCGGAACAGCCTGTGGCGGATTGATGTTTCCACGCCCGAGGTGCTCACCGTGCTGACCGGGGATGGTTCGGAGATCACGTTCAGCGCCCGTGGGCTTCAATCGTATCCCCTGGCGCTTCAGTTGCGCCGATGGCAGACCCTGCACGAATTCTGGCGCCAGGAAGGCAAATCGATTGCCACCCTGGATCTTTCGATCACGAACCATGTGCCCGCCGTTCCGGTTCAGCCCGTGGTGTCGCCGCTCTCCTGCCGGAAATCCGTCACTCCCACCCGCAACTCAAAGGACAATGTTTAGCCCATCCCCTGTCATCGTCGGACTGGAAATCGGAACCTCCAAGGTTTGCGCCGTCGTGGGCGAAGTCAACAGCACCGGCGGCCTGAACATCATTGGAGTCGGCCAGTCCCGCTCCCGCGCCGTGCGCAAGGGGGAAATCGCCGACGCCTCGCTCGCCGAGGAGGACATCCGCAACGCGATCGTCGAGGCCGAAGGCATGTCCAACGCGGAAATCCGGAGCGTCTATCTTGCCGTCACCGGCGGCCATATCCGCGGCTTCAACAACCGGGGCGTTCATCCCGTGGTGTCGGCGGATCGCGAGATCACGGAGGATGACGTCCGGGACGTGATCAAAAACGCGAAGGCGATCAACCTGCCGGCGCAAAACCATGTGTTGCACGCCATCCGCCAGCATTTTCTGGTGGATGGCCAGGACGGCATTCTGAATCCCGTGGGCATGCTGGGCGCGAGGGTCGAGGTGGATGTTCATGTGGTTCACGGCCACTTCAACCGTCTGCAAAACCCCATCCGCGCGGTCAAGGGGCTGCAACTCGAGGTCGAGGCGATTGTCTTCAGCGGACTGGCCTCCTCGCTGGCCCTGCTCACCAACGAGCAGAAGGAATTGGGGGCGCTGGTCATCGATCTGGGGGGCGGGACGACGGAGTATGTGGTGTACGCGGATGGCATCATCAAACACACCGGCGTGCTGGCGGTGGGAGGCGATCATGTGTCCAACGATCTCGCCTACGGGTTGAAGGTTCCCCTGGGGCGGGCCGAACAGCTCAAGCTCGAGCACGGTTCGGCCGTGCTGGATGACGTGACGAAGGGGCAGACGGTGACGTTGGGGAACGAGCTGGGAATGACCGGCAAGACGATCAATCTGGAGCATCTCCGCCGGATCATGGCCCTTCGGCTCGAGGAAATTCTGGTGTTGATCGAGCAGGATCTGGCGCAGTTCGGACTGCGGGATTATCTGCGCGCCGGCGTTTTTCTGTCCGGGGGCGGCGCGCGCATTCCCTCGATCCCCGTGCTGGCCGAGCGGGTGTTCCGGATGCCGGTCACCCTGGGCACCACTCATTCGATCAGCGGATTGAAATCCGCCCTCGACCAGCCCGAGTTTGCCACCGCCATCGGATTGGTGAAGTTCGGTTCGTTCCAGCAGCGGCGCAAAAGCGGCGGCCTGCTTTCCGACGGATTCCGAAGGACGATCAGCGAAATGTTTGGACGACGATAAACTCATCAAGAAGGAGCATTCCTCATGACCGATTCCTCCTCCACTCCGGCGCCGGTTTCCAACGAATTGAAAAGCAGGCTCACCATGAAGGTGATTGGCATCGGCGGCGCCGGCGGAAACGCGGTGCAGGCACTGGCTCGCGAGGGACTGCCGGACGTGCGCTTCCTGGCACTGAACACGGATGCCCGGGCACTGGACGAATGCGCGGTGGACGGAAAGGTGATCCTGGGGGCGAAACTGACGCGGGGATTGGGCGCGGGAGGCGATCCGGAACTGGGCCGCACCGCCGCCGAGGAGGAGGCGGAAAAGCTGCGGGAACTGTGCGCGGAAACCGACCTGGTGTTCGTCATTGCCGGACTCGGTGGTGGAACCGGCACGGGTGCGGGGCCGGTCCTGGCGAGAATCGCGCGGGAGCAGGGTGCGCTGGTGATCGCCCTGGTGACGCTGCCGTTTGAGTTCGAGGGAACGAGGCGGCGCCGGCAGGCGGAAGTCGGTTATCAGGAGTTCAAATCGGCGGCGGACGCCGTGATCTGCCTGCCAAACCAGCGCCTGCTCGAGTTGATCGACGATCACACAAGCGTGATCGAGGCGTTTGGGATCGGGAACGAATTGCTGGGGCAGGGGGTGCGCGGGATCTGGCGGTTGATGGGGAGATCGGGATTGATCAACGTGGATTTTGCGGATTTGTGCAGCGTGTTCCGCGGACGGCACGCGGAAGGGGTGGCGGTGACGGTGGAAGCGTCGGGGGAGAACCGGGTGCGGGAGATCGTGACCCGGATCACGGAACATCCGTTGCTGGAACAGGGCCGGAGCCTGGCCGAGGCGGATGCCGCGTTGATCACCCTGGCCGGCGGCCCGGACCTGACCCTGGCCGAGGTCAACCGCATGATGGAGCAGGTTCACCGACAGTGCGAAAACGCGCATCTCATTATCGGCGCGTCGATCGATGAGGAATTGAAGGACCGTTTGCTGGTGACGTTCATTGCGTGCCGCCAACCGGCCGGTGCCCAGGCGGCGGCGGCTCCGCCGGATGCGGGGGAGTTCAAAGCGGTCCAATCGAGACTCCCGCGCGCCGGATCGGAGGGATTGGAGTCGCAACTGTTGAAACCGGACGAGGAAAGCCGGCCCGCCTCGCGATTTGTGGCGCCGCCGCCCAACCTGAGTCCCGGGGAGACGGAGGCCTTGATGAAGCGACAGGGCGAGTCTGGTGGACGCCGCCGGCGCCGTGTTGGAGGGATGGCGCAGGGCCAGTTGCCGCTGGAGATCGTGTCACGGGGCCGCTTCGAGAAAAGCGAGCCGACCATCCATCACGGTGAAGATCTGGATGTCCCAACCTACATCCGGCGCGGGGTGGCCTTGAACTAAAGCCCAAACATCCGGATGCCCAACGACAATGCTTGCAATCACGAACAGTCCCAGTTCGCCAAGATCAAAATTCCCACTGATCACAAATTCCCGCATCGACGGGCTGATGAAGGCGGCGCAGAGAAACAATGTGGCTCCAGGCACGATTACCCCGGCAAACTCGTAAGCTGAAAAGTCCTTCTTCATGGTTGATCAGCGACGTTCACACAGCCATGGCCCGCAGAACGCGGTCGTCACCCACGCCAAAGGTTCGCTGAAGGTTGTTCAGTCGTTGCAGGTTGACGAGCGACTCGTAGGCAACGGACTTCGGACTTCGAGACTGCTCCGTTCCGCCGATACACGTGGCTAACCATGTTACGAGCCGATGAGGCCGAATCATTCAGGAAATCCTGAAAGAGTTGCCTGGCGGTTTGCCGGGGGATTGAACGAGGCAATGCGGGAGGATGCTTCGCGGGTTTTGGAGTGCGGTTGTGGGCGACAGCCCTCTGCCGCTTTCGGATGCCGGACGGGCGTTTATCCAGCGCACCCACCTCCCCATCCGCTCGAAAAGCGGCGAGACCGCTCCGCTTCATCGCCGCTGTTCACACCGGATGCAGACCGCAATATTCGCGGTGATTCACCGGCCTTTTTCGCGGCCGTTGAATGCCTGTTCCACCGCCGTCCAGATGGCGTCATGGACATTTTCGATGGGTGCGGTGGCGTCGATGCAACGGATGCGATGCGGTTCCCGGGCGGCGAGGGCGAGGTAGCCTTGCTCCACGCGCTGGAAGAATTCGCGGTCGGCCTCCTCCATTCGGTCGCGTTGGGCGGACGCCGAGGACTGTCGGGAACGGCGCCGCTGTTCGCTGACCTCAAGCGGGATGGTGAGCAGGAGGGTGAGGTCGGGCCGGGTGTCGCCCATGGCGAAGTCAACAATCTCGCGGATGCGTTTGAGATCGAGTTGGCGGCCGTAACCTTGATACGCGAGGGTGGAATCGTGGAAGCGATCGCAAACGACCGTTTCGCCGGCCTGGAGCGCGGGACGGATGACTTCGCGGACGAGTTGGGCGCGGCTGGCGTTCATGAGGAGGAGTTCGGCTTCCGCCGTCATGTCGGCGTTTTGCGCGCTGTGTTTGAGCGTGTGACGAATCTCCTCGCCGATGGGTGTGCCGCCCGGTTCGCGCAGGGAGCGGACGTTGTGACCGAGGCGGGACAGGCGGTCGCTCAGAAGGCGGACCTGGGTGGATTTTCCGCAGCCTTCAGTGCCCTCGAGCGAGATGAACAGGCCGGGCATGTGCTAATTGCCTGGCGGAGGCAGCGGAATGGAGGAGGTGTCGGGATGGTCGTGGTCCGTTCTGGCGGCGGAGGTGGTGGCGGTGCGCCGGGAGACCTTCTGGTCGAGGTAATCGACGAGGGATTTGATTTGTTGTTCGTCGAGGATGCCGCCTTCGGATTGCGCGAAGGCGGGCATGAGGGTGCCGGGTTTGCCGTGCTTGATCCAACTCTCCCAATGGACCCGATCCGTGGGATGGTTCAAGGCCATAAGGTCGGGCACAAAACTGGCGCGGTGCTCGGCGTCGTGGCAGACGGCGCAGGCGGCGGTGTAGAGGGCTTCGCCGGTGCGGCCTTTGGCGGGTTCGGCGTGACAGGAGGCGCAATCGTTCTTGAAGACGGCCTGCCGGTCCGCCTGCGCAATGGCGAGATTTATCGTGCGCTGGTCCGGGGTCATGGACTCGGGGGCGTCGAGGGGAATGTTGACCTTCATGATAAGCGTCTGGAGTCCGACGGTCGTATCGACGTAGAGCGCCTTGCTGAGAGTGCCGCGTTTGCCGCGGATGTCGATGTGGGCGCTGATTTCAACGTTCGTGCCGGGCGCGAGCTTGTAGGGGTATTCGGGCAGTTTGGCGGCCGTGCAGCCGCAAGAGGGGCGGAGCCAGTTGATGGCGACTTCGGAGTTGGAAATGTTGGTGACGACGTAGGCCAGGGTGACATTGGTTTCGCCAGCTTTGGCGGAGATTTCCTTCGTGGTGGCGTCCCAAGCGAGGATGTTGGCGGCGGGTTGGCGCGGAGGCTGGGCTGCGGCCATTGGACGCACGCTACGCACGATTGGAGAACGGCGGGATGGCGGGGCGGACGGGGTGGGCGGAGGCGGCAGTTCCTGGTTCCGCGCGGCGGGCTCAGTCGGAAAGGCCAGGGTCTGCTCCGGCACCAGGGGATTGGACGTCGCGGGGCGTTGGGGCTCTGGAAGCGTCTGGGCGGAGACGCTGAAATGGGCGGCCAGCAGGCTGATCAAAACCGTTCCGATCAGGCGGTCCGGACTTGGGGCAAGGGTCATGGCGGCGAATATAGCGCAAAGAGGGGG
>DATKEE010000501.1:0-8874 GCA_035544555.1 Candidatus Methylomirabilota bacterium | reverse complement strand
CCCTCCCCCCGGCCCTCTCCCAGCGGGAGAGGGCCGGGGTGAGGGGGGAGAACCTGCCACACGCACTTCAACACCGAATCCCACCTCAAGTCCCGATTCACTGATTTCCAGTGAACTTCTTCGCAGCTACGCCTCTCCCTCACCCTTTCCCTCTCCCGCTGGGAGAGGGGACCGCCGCCGGCTAATCCAGCGACACGCCCGGATTGGCGCGCGTCATTGACATTGCTCCCCATTCCCATAAACACTTCCGCATCCTTAACCAAGCGCGAATATGAAAAACCAATACTTCATAGCCGGCACACTCGCCAGTCTCGGGCTTTCGCTGCATGCCGCGCCGCTCACCGAAAGCACCTTCACCGAGGTCCTGAACGACGTGAATGTCATCGCCACCTCGACGAGGACGACCACGCCGGCCCGGATGGACGCGTTGTTCAAGGCGCCCGATCTGGTGCGCACCGGCGCGGAATCGCGTGCCGAGTTGACCGCCTCCGATCAAACCATCACGCGCGTGGGAGCGAACACGGTGTTTTCATTCGAGCCCGCCGACCGAAGCCTGCGGCTGGAACGAGGCAGTGTGTTGTTCCATTCGCCCGCCGGCAAAGGCGGCGGCACGATCAAGACAGGCGGCGCGACAGCGGCGGTGCTGGGCACAACCATCATCGTGGCCGCCACGGCAGACGGAGGGTTCAAGCTGATCGTGCTCGAAGGCGAAGCCGTGGCGACCTTGCCGGACGGCCGCTCGATCGAATTGAAGGCCGGCCAGATGGTGTATGTCCTGCCGGGAGGCCGGGGTTTCAGCAGGGTGCTGGACATCCATCTCGGGAGACTTGTGGACGGTTCGTTCCTTGTCACCGGGTTCGGCAATCCACTGCCCTCCCTGGGCAGGATTCGAGACGCCGTCAACCGGCAGAACGAGGATCTGGCAAAAGGCCGCGCGGAGGACACGGGTATTTCGGCGGACCGGTTTGCCAGTGCGGCACGCATTGAGAACGGCCTCAACGCGCTCGACAACAACACCTATTCCACGTTCGGATACCCGTTCTCCCAGCGGAATCTGTTCGACGATCCTTCAGGCCAGGGCCGCGCTGATCTGCCCGTGTTGCTTCAACTGCAAAACGAGCTGGCCGGCCAGTACCGACTGCCCGTCGAGCGACAAGCCAATCCGATTTCACCCTGATGAAAACTCCCGTGATCCTTTCAGTTGGATTGCTTCTCGCAATCAACCTTCAACAGGCGGCGGCCCAGGCGCCCGGCGCCATCAACCAGGTGGACGCGGCGGAACAGCGCCGCCAGATGGAGGAGTCCATCAAGGTCCTGACGGAGGGCGACTCCGCCCCGGAGCTTTATTCGGACGAAAGCAGCGACGTCGGACCGCAGACCGTGCTGATCATCAAACCCCGCCGGACTCATTTCGAGGCGCAGGCCGACGTCCAGTATTTCCACACCGACAACATGTTCCTGCTCGAGGACACCCGGCAATCCGCCGAGGCGCTGTTGAGCACCGTGCAATTGGCGCTGGCACCGACGCCTTACGGGTTGGGCGAGGGTCTCTTTTCGCCGCGGCTCGGCTACCGGCACCAGTGGTTCCATTACGGCCTGGACGGCGCGAAGCTGGACGACTCGAGCCTCAAGTTGAGTGATTTCGATTTCAACGCGCAGACGGCGTTCATCGATGGACGCTGGTTGCGCAACAACTGGATGATCCAGGGCGGATTCGATTTCATCCGATTGATGGACTCGTCGGACTATGACGATTTTCACATGGAGTATGTGCCGCGCTGGGGCGTGCAGCGGCTGTTTCCATTCTCGAAATCCAGCACGGTGTCGGTGGGTTACGAGGGTGACTACCGCTTTACGGACGCGACCGCCCTGCCCTTCTTCCTCCCGTCGGATCTGATGGACCGCACCGATCATGCGTTGTTCGCGGCCTGGACGCTGGCCGTGTGCAGGCAGGCCGTCGTGCAGCCGTTCTACCGTTTCAAATACACGCGCTTCACGGAGGGCGAAAGCCGTGAGGACTATTTGCACACGGTTGGCCTGGGGCTTTATGGCCAGGTCACCCGCAACATCAGCCTGCGCGCGTTTGTGAACTATGAGACCCGGGATTCCAGCGAAAGCACCGCCCCGGAATATCACCAGTTCAACGCGGGCGGCGGGGTGAACCTTACCGTCCGCTTCTAACCCTCCACCCCGTAGCAGCCGACGTGAGTCGGCTCTAACTCCCCCCATCCCGCGACAGGACGGCCCAATTACCAACCCTCTTCCATTCCCCTCCCACCGCCCGCAAACCAGCCGGCACCAACCATCGGTCATCCAGCGCGGCAACGGACGGCATCTCGCCATCGTGAAAGAGTGATCCGGCTCACGCCGGAGGCTACCTCATCGTAGCAGCCGACGTAAGTCGGCTCTAACTTCCCCATCCCGCGACAAGACAACCAAACCACCCATCCTCTTCCATTCCTCTCCCCGGTTCCAACCATCGATCATCCGGCGTGGTAAAGCACGTCTCTTCGTCTTCGTAAACGAGTAATCCGGCAAGGGGTGTGAAACCGATCGCTCCCGCTTTCACTTTTCACGTGACCGGTGAAGTGTCAGCAACTAAATTGACCCGCATGGAGGTTGGACCCGGATCGAATAATCGCCGCAGGGAGAATATCCATCGGACATTCTACCTTCCAAGATTGCCGCGAGAATACTACCTCGGCGACGCGGTCGTCCATTGGACCCTGCCCATTGCACTGCGGAAAACCGGCTGGCTCGACGACCGGTTTCATGCACGATTCCGTGAGATTCTGCTCCACGCCGCGCATCGCGAAGGGCTCTTCTGCCCAACCTATTGTTTGATGCCCGACCACATGCACGCTGTCTGGATGGGGTTGCACCTCGAAACCGACCAGCAGAAGGGGATGAAGTTTTTCCGCGAACACATTGCGGGCGCACTGCTTCCGCACCGATTCCAGCATCAGGCCCACGACCATGTTCTGCGCGAAGAACAGCGCAAACGCAACGCGTTCGCCCGAATCTGCTTTTACGTCATCGACAATGCCCGAAAGGCCGGATTGGTTGAGAACGTCAACGACTGGCCTTTCGCCGGGGCGATAGTGCCTGGTTATCCAACCTTGCATCCCTTGAGGAACGGCTTCTGGCCGCTGTTCTGGAAACTGTATCAAACCGCACGTTCCCCGGATGCCGGAAATCTTAAAAGGCATCCGCTTCCATCACCGTAGCAGCCGACGTAAGTCGGCTCTAACTTCCCCATCCCGCGACAGGACAACCAAACCGCCCATCCCCATCCATTCCCCTCACACCGCCCAAACCTACCGGTTCCAACCATCGGTCATTCAGCGCGGTAAAGCACGTCTCCTTCCCCTCGTGAAAGAGTGATCCGGCTCACGCCGGAGGCTACCCCATCGTAGCAGCCGACGTAAGTCGGCTCTAACACCCCATCCCGCGACAGGACAACCAAACCGCCCATCCCCATCCATTCCCCTCACACCGCCTCAAACCCGCCGGTTCCAACCATCGATCATCCAGCGCGGTAATGGACGCTTCCTCCCCTTCGTGAAAGAGTGATCCGCCTCACGCCGGAGGCTACCCCATCGTAGCAGCCGACGTCAGTCGGCTCTAACACCCCGTCCCGCGACAGGACGACCAAACCACCCATCCCCATCCATCCCCCTCACCGCCCCATACCAGCCGCTTCCAACCATCGGTCATCCAGCGCGGCAATGGACGGCATATCGCCTTCGTGAAAGAGTGATCCGGCTCACGCCGGAGGCTACTCGTGAAGGGACTTCTGGCGGTGGTAACCATGACAGGTCACGCACGAATCCGACACTCCGCCGCGCGGGCTGTGACAGGTGACGCAGGTTGCCTTTCCCGGCAGCAGAACGTCCGCCGTCTCGCTGCTATGAACCGCCTGATGGCATTGCGAGCACGCCACCGTCGCGTGCTTCGAGTGATCAAATTCCGAACGCGCCAGCCAGCGGTCCAGGAGGATGGGCTTTGTCACTTCGACCCGTCCGCGCGGCGTTGAGTTGACTTCATGGCAATACGCGCAACCGGGATACAGGGCGCGCGTGGCGCCGCTCACGGTGCCCACGTCCGCATCCGGGCCCGTGACCGCGGTGCTGAAAAAAATCCGCTTCTCCAGCGCTTCACCAGATTCGATCCGCCGGCCCAACCGCTCCAGTTTTTGCCGGGCAAATTCATTCTGCGCCTCCGCTCCGGTGATCCCCTCGCGCGCCGCCAATTCCGCGTATTGCCGGGGCAGGCTGCGCAGAAAGGCGGACACGAACTCAGGATTGCCATGCGGCAGGTGCAGGCCGGGCGTTTCCGGATCGAACTGGAGCGAGTGACACGAACGACAGTGGTTCTCAAAGCGGACCGGGCGCATGTAAGCTCCCGCCGCGTCCGGCTGATGGCAGTGCGCGCAGTCCAGCCTGGATCCGTCCGGCAGATTCGGAATCGTTTCACCAGCGAGATGCAACGCATGGTTGAATTTGAGCGTGTTCGGGTCGCGGAATTCCTCGACGTGCACACGAAACTCCGGATGATCCTCCGCAAAGCTGTGGATGGCCCCGGTGAAGGCCTCGGACTGCCGGTCTCCGACCCGGCCCGTTTGCTCGACGACTGCGGGTTCGTGCCGGGTTGGAGACCGGCGCTCCATTTCCGAAAGGGCGGCGCCCGCGGCCGCGGCGTGGGCCATGAATGCCGCGTCCCCGTGGCAGAGCGCGCAATGAAGGTCCTTCGTCGCGGCCATGGCCCCGGGACCTCGATGCTCGGTGTGACAGTAGGAACATGAGATGTTCTCCATCACCCCGGCGTGATGAAAATCATGGCGCGTGTGACACGTCTGGCAGGCCGCATCAATCGTCGTCGGCGCCGCCCGGCTGACACTCGCCAGTCCGTACAGATCCAACGGTCCGGGATCGGCGGAAAGAGCCGCGCTGACCAGTCCGCCCGGGCCGGAAGCACCGGCAATGTGACACGCGGCGCAGGTTTCCCGCGAGTGGTTGGTGGCCGCGTGAAGTGCCGCGAATGCCTCGCTCGAGTGCGGCGTTGAGAGTTCGCCGGGGTTGATGAACCCGCCGCGCCATGAACCGCCCAACGCAATCAGCAGGAACGCCACGGTTGCCGCCACCACCGCCCACGTGACCTGGCCACGCCGGGTTCGCAAAGTCGGCACAGGCGAGCATCTGCTGATCGGGAGGCAGCAGCGGCCATCCGGCAACGGTCCGCTTTCACAAGCGCCGCCGGGGCGGGTGCAACGCCAGTGTCCCTTCGATTCGCCGGGCTGTTTCCCGAGCGCGGGCACGCATTCGGCCGTCGCCTGACACCGGCCTCGAAGATCTGGGCCAAGCCGGCACGGTTTGCCGTCCCCCGCGTGGCCGCAAATCCACCTGTCGTTCGGTCGAACGTAATTCTGGGCGTCGAAATCGGGCGCGGGCAGTTGCTCACTCATCGCGCGCCTCCCGAGAACGCGAAGACCAGGACGATGTGCAGCAGCGTGAACAACATCAGGCTGTAGGTGAGCGGCAAATGCGCGAACAACCAGAGCTTCAGCGTGGTCTGGAGCGCGTGATGATAATCCAGCCCGTCCTTCTGCCGCACCAGCCGGGTGAGTTCCTCGAGCGTGCCGCGCTCCTTTTCGTCGAGATAGCGCCGCAGTTCCTCGAGTTCCGACACGAGGGCGTTCAGCGGCCGGCGCGATTCCAGCAGATGCCGGCCGAAATTCCTCGAGCCGCTAAAGAAATCGTGCAGTTCCCGGGCGTAAAAATCCGCGATGGCCGGCGATCTGGATCCGGCACCCAGCGCCAGTTCCTCGGCCTGCCGCCGAAGGTTGTGCCGCAGGATGGGGATTTTTTCATGGAGAACCTCGCCGCCGCGAGTCGATAGACGGCGCGGCAGCACTCGGGTCAGAATCAACCCCACGATGCCGCTGCCTGTTACCAGGCCGTAAAGCCAGGCCAGCGTTCCCTCGAACCAGCCGGTCGGGACGCGGAAATTCAGGTGAATCAAAAACAAAATGACGGTAAAGAGGCCGGCGTAGATGTGAATCTGCAGCCAGCCCTCGGAACTTCCGAGCGGAAGGAATGGCAGCTTCTTGCGCGCGTTGTAAATCGTCAGCAACACCATGACCGCGAACAGCGCCCAGCCCGTCAGATGGGCGTAATTCGGCACGGTGCCGCCATACCGGCAATGCAACGCGACCGCCCCCGCGCCGAGCAGCGTCAGCACGAATGTTCCAACCCAGAATTGTCGGCGGAACCGGGTCATAGGGGAGAGCCGGTCTCCAGCCCGGCGCGTTGCGCAAGCCGCGGGACACCGGGCGGAGGCGGAGAACGGCGCTCCAGTGCCGTGTGCGGCGGATTCATCGATTCATCCATTTCGACAGCGCATCGAGGTCGTTGAGGTTCATTCGTTCGAGCGCGCCGTGCGGGCAGGCGCGCTGGCAGGCCGGTCCGCCGTGATTCTCCACGCACAAATCGCACTTGGTCGCCTTGCTGATGGGGCGGAGGTCCTCGGCCAGCATCAACCCGCCCGCTTCATCCCGGATGTCCACCATGCGGATGGCATCGTAGGGGCAGTTGTTGGCGCAGGCTTTGCAACCGATGCAGGTGACGGGGTTGATGACGACCTGCCCCGCAAACGACTCGCGGTGAATCGCGCCGGTCGGACAGCCGATCATGCACACGGGATCCGCGCAGTGCATGCAAGCGTTGGCAATCATCAGCCGTCCGCTCGACGGCCCGTGCCGGAGGAACCGCGGGTTGTTGTCATGCGTCGAGGCGCAGGCCCGCACGCAATCATCGCAGCGCGTGCAGCGGTCCAGATCAATCACCATCGTCGCCGTGCCGTTGAAGAACCGGTTCTCGGCAAGGAACTCCAGAATCTCCGCTGAAACCGCGCTTGATTCCGGCGGCGTCTCCGCGGGCGGATCCAACGACGGTTCGGGTTCGGGCGCGAACAGTTCAGGCAACTCACTTGCGGGCAGCGTCGGCAGGACGATTTCCTCCATCACGCGCGTCGGGACGATCAGCACATGCGTGTAGCCGATGGCCCGCAGCGAATACTGCACATTCACGGGCTGATCGGTCTTGCGCCAGTTGTGGGCGATCTCGCGGATACCGAACAACCGGCCCGCCCCAACGTAATTCAAGGTGCGTTCGCCACTGCCGAACTTCCGGCTGACGCGGGCGAATCCCGCACGCAGCAGAACGACACCATTCGGATAATCGCCTTCCTGAACGATAACCGGCTCCTTTTCCGGACGCACGCTGCCCGCCCTGGCGAGCCGCTTGTATTCGCCGGACCAATCGTAATCGCCGAACGTCGCGAACTCGACCTGCGCGGACACCAGATCAAGCTGCTCCCTCGTCAGGCGGCGAAACAGCGGCGTGGCGCGCAGATACGACGCCAGCGCGCGTTCCCGGTAAATGCGGTTGATGTGCCGGCGCAACTGGTCGTCGTAACGCATCAAATCCCGCAGGCCCTGCCACCGGATCTCCAGCAATTCCACGTCGTCACTGTCGGCGAAAATCGTGGAGGTGCGCGGCATCCGGCTGAGCGCGGCAATCTCGCCGAAGAAATCGCCCGCCGTCATCTGTTCCGTGCGGTGCCGGTCGAGCACACGCGGCAAATCCTGCAGGAAGATCCGCACGTCCTCGTGCCCGACCTGCCGTGAACCGACGTCGGAGCCCTGCCGCAATTGCGCGCGGCTGAAGCTCTCCGGCGGCCGCCGACCCGACCAGAGCTGCGCCAGCGTGCGGAAGATTCCCTTCTTGCCGGTTGCCTTGCGGCCGAGCATCGACTGCGGGAGATCGGGCTTCAGGACCACGCGCGTCGCGCCGGAGAGGATCAGAAACGCCGACGTGCCGTAATCCCCCTGGCGCGTGATGATCTCGCCCGCTCGATAGCGGCGGATGCTGGTGTCGTGTTTGAGGATTTCGCGAAGCGGCGTGCGCCTGGGGAATCGTTCCGCGTTCATGTCGCGGAACGGCGCGATGGACAGCAGCCGGTCCACCGCCGCATCCGACATGTCGGGGTCGAGGGCGGCATCCCAGCGCTGCGGACGTTCGACGATGGGCGATACGGGAGGCATGTCAGGCGTCCAAAACCAAATCTCCCCTGGGCCGGCAGATGCAGGTGAGGCAGGCGCCCGCCTCGGGTTCGGCATCCGGCGGATTCAAGTAATCCACTTCCCCCGATTTGACGGCCACCAGGCATGAGCCGCAACTGCCCGCGCAACAGCCCGATTCGATGCGGATGTCCTGCGAGCGCGCGAATTCGAGGAGGTTCCCGGCGGAGGGTTCCCAGCGCACGGTCTTACCGGAACGGCTGAATGTCACATTCAACTTCGCGAGATGCACGGTCTCGGCCGGACCGGGCGGCGCCGCCTTCTTCTTCACGGTGGCGGGACCGAACGCTTCAAAGTGTATATCCTTCTCCGGCACCCCCCACGCCTCCAATCCCTCGGTGATGCTCCTCATGAACGCGCCGTTGCCGCAGAGGTAGTACTCGAAATTGCCGGAGGGCAGCAATTCCTTCAGCAGTTCGATGCCGACCCGGCCCTCGTGCTGGTAATCGGCGCCCAGGACATCCTCCGGTCCCGGCCGGCTGTAGCAAACGTGGAGGTGAATATTGTCGTTCTCCGCGGCGAGCTTCTCCAGTTCGGCCTTGTGAATGTGTTCCCGCCTGTTGCGAACGCCGTAGAAGAACCATGCCTCGCGTTTCGAAGCGCCCGCCGCAATCGCATGGGCCATGCACAGGAGGGGCGTGACGCCGACCCCACCGGCAATGAGCACCACCGGTCGGGTCTTCGTCATGTCGAGGAAGAAATGACCGGCGGGCGCCTTGACATCGAGAATGTCG
>DATKEE010000500.1:0-5455 GCA_035544555.1 Candidatus Methylomirabilota bacterium | reverse complement strand
CGGTGATGGCGCGGTTGCTGTTCCCGACCCGGAACCAGCCCTGTTCGACGCGGCTCCAGACGGACCAGGAACCCGAAAACTGATCGGGATTCAGGAAACCCCGCAACAGGCGCCGCTCCGCCGCGCGCGTGTTGGGGCCGGTCATCATCCGATCCCCGAGCGTTCCCAGGGAATCCCCCAATCGCCGGCTGACAAAGGTGAAGCGATTGCCCTCGGTGGGGACGCGGAGGGAGAGGCGCTGGAATTCCTCCGAGTGTTTCAATCCCGGACGCGCGCCGCCTTGCACGGCCAGCACTTCGTCCATTAATCGCCCGGTCGAGGCCAGCAACAGGTAGTTGCCCGAGCGAACCAGCGCGGGCGCGAGCGGCAGCGGCAGCGAGTCGGGGGCGGGGAGGCTCAATCTTCGAATGGGATTCGTCTCCGAACCCCGGGCATGTTCCCCGGAGGCCAGCCAGTCGGATACGCGGTTGAACAACGTGTCATCCTTGACGCGGACCACCAGCACGAGGCCCGGTTCCGGGAGGGCGACTTCCTCTCCGGAAGGAAGGGGCATCGTGAAAGTCCGCTCACTGTCCAGGGTGAGGATGAATCCGCATTCGCCATCGAGGGAGGCCAGCATCCGGTAGAACTTCAGGCCGGTCCGCTCTTCGAAGCGCGCCGGAAATCGTCGCACCCATTCCCGTGTCTCCGGCAGATCGATCTGGGTCAATTCCTGTTCCACGGCCGCCCAAAGAAGCGGAAGGTTGAGGTCGGTGACCACCGCCAGCGCGGTGTCCGCGGGCAGGAGATCGAGGGCCTGGAGCGGGTGGGCCGATTTGCCAAACAGCGACCACAGGTAGCCGCGATCGTTTCCGGAGTGGTGATGCAGCATGGTCCGGGTGTGATACAGGTCCGGCTCCAGGGAGATGGTGCTGAGCCCCACGCCGCTGATCTGTTCGAGACCGCTGTTGCGGATCAGGCGGCCCGCCACGTTGAACATCCGTTCGATCCGGACGCGCTGAGGGGAAGGCAGGGCGCGCCATTCCAGAACGGCCTCCTTCCATTCCTCCACGCCGTCCGAGAGATCCTCCAGCCAGGATTCGGTGCTCCAATAGGCGAACACGCGTCCCCCGCGGTCCAATCGGGAGGTGACCGCCTCATAGCTCGTGCGTTCGACGGAACGGCTCGCCGGGAACGGGGCCGATGCCGTGTCTTTTTCCCTGTTCCGGTCACGATCACAAGCACCGGGCCCCAGGCAGAGCAGACCGCACGTGGCGAGCAGCGTGGCCCGTCGATTCCGGACTGAAAGTGGCGCGCGCATTTCCTTTGGTTTGGTTCACAACACCAGAAACCGTCGAAACATAAAGCCGAAACTCCGGCAAACAATCCGGGGCTTGCGTTCGAGGAGGGCGTCAGGCTTACTTTTGCGCGTTTGATCAACCGCAACCACTCATGAACCCGGACCTGCTCGCCAAAGCCAAATCGCTCGGGTTTTCAGACCGCCAAATCGCCGGTCTGACGGGGCGGACTGAGGACGAGATTCGCGCGGAACGCAAGCGATTGGGCCTGGTCCCGAGCTACCGGCTCGTGGACACCTGCGCGGCCGAGTTCGAAGCCTACACCCCCTATTACTATTCGACCTACGACCGCGGGGACGACGAGGTCCATGCGGGGGAGAAGCGCAAGGTCATGATTCTGGGCGGCGGGCCGAATCGCATCGGCCAGGGGATCGAGTTCGATTACTGCTGCGTGCACGCGGCCTTCGCGCTGAAGGAGGACGGGTTCGAAACCCTCATGGTCAACTCGAATCCGGAAACCGTCAGCACGGACTACGACACGAGTGACAAGCTTTTCTTCGAGCCGCTGACCCTCGAGGACGTGCTTCACATTTACGAGCGGGAGAAGTGCTGGGGCGCCATCGCCCAGTTCGGCGGGCAGACGCCATTGAACCTTGCGCTCGGCCTTCAGGCGAACGGGGTCAACATCATCGGCACCTCCCCGCAGAGCATTGAGATCGCCGAAGACCGCAAGCTCTTCGCCGCGATGCTGAACAAGCTGGGCATCCCCCAGCCGCCCAACGGCCTCGCCACCAATGATCAGGAGGCGATCGAAGCCGCCCGCCAACTCGGTTACCCGGTGCTGGTCCGGCCCTCGTTCGTGCTCGGCGGGCGCGCCATGCAGATCGTCTATTCGGACAGCGAGCTGCGGCAATACATGCGCTTCGCGGTCGAGGCCTCGTCCGAACGACCCGTGCTCGTGGACAAGTTTCTCGAGGACGCCACCGAGGTGGATGTCGATTGCATTTCCGACGTCGGGCAATTTGAGGATCGGCGGAAGGGAACGATCGTCATTGGCGGCCTGCTCGAACACGTGGAGTACGCGGGCGTGCATTCCGGCGACGCCACCATGGTGCTTCCCCCGCACACGCTTTCAGAGAAGGTGGTTTCAACCATCCGGGAATTCACGCACGCGATGGCGCGGGAGTTGGGGGTGGTGGGATTGATGAATGTGCAATACGCCGTGAAGGACGAGACGGTGTATGTGTTGGAGGTCAATCCGCGCGCGTCCCGCACGGTACCGTTTGTCAGCAAGGCGATCGGCGTGCCCCTGGCCAAGCTGGCCGCAAGGGTGATGGCCGGCAAAACCCTTCAGGAACTGGGCTTCACCCGCGAGGTCTGGCCGAAATACTGGTCCGTAAAGGAGTCGGTCTTCCCCTTCAACCGTTTCCTTGGGCAGGACATTCTGCTGTCCCCCGAAATGCGATCCACAGGCGAGGTCATGGGACTGGATGCCGATCTTGGGATCGCCTACGCCAAATCGCAGATGGCCGCCAACGCGCCCCTGCCGATGAGCGGACGCGTGTTCATCAGCGTCAGCGACAGCCACAAGAAGGAAGTGGTGACGGTGGCGTTGCTGTTCGCGCAGCTTGGGTTTGAACTGGTCTCCACCGATGGCACGGCCACCGTCCTCGAGAACGCCGGCCTCAAGGTGCGGCGGATTTACAAGCTTTCCGAAGGTCGGCCCAACACGATAGATCTGTTGAAGAACCGGGAAATTCAACTGGTCATCAACACGCCGTCGGGGCAGATTCCGAGGGCTGACGAGGTGAAGATCCGCACGACGGCCGTTTACACGAACACGGCGATCATGACGACGTTGAGCGGCGCCAAGGCGGCCGCGCTGGGCATTGCGGCGCTGAAGAAGAGCGGTTACGACGTCCGCACGTTGCAGGAGTTTCACCAGGAGGCCGTTCAAACATGACTCCGGATTTGCCGGAGACAATTCCGGCTTCCGGCGGGGAGCCGCGAAGGGGTCCCGTCGGGATCCGATGACATGCTTGAACGAACCCCGGGCCGGTGCCGGGCGCGGACACAAGCCGGGTTTTGGCGGGTATTGAACAAGGAGATGGCCGGCGGTGCACCGTTCCGGAGGTTGAGTCCGGAATCGCCGTGACCGACGGTGGAAGGGAGATCATGCAAGCGGATTCCAATTCACAGATCGAAGGTTTGCTCAAACAGTATTTCGGCTTCGATTCCTTCCGGCCGCACCAGGCCGCGATCATCCAGGAGGGATTGCGCGGCCGCGACGTTCTCGGGGTGTTGCCCACGGGAGGCGGAAAGTCACTGTGCTTTCAACTGCCCGCGCTGGCGCGCGAGGGACTCACGGTGGTGGTCTCGCCCCTCATCGCTCTCATGAAGGATCAGGTGGATGCCCTGCTGGCCATGGGCGTTCCCGCCACGTGCCTGAACTCCACTCTCAGCCCGGCCGAGACCGCCGCCCGGATCCGGGGACTGGACGCCGGGCAGTACCGGTTGCTCTATGCCGCGCCCGAGCGGCTCATGATGCCCGGATTCACCACGGAATTGGCCCGCTGGAAACCTGTCGCCCTCGCCATCGACGAGGCGCATTGCATCAGCGAATGGGGCCACGACTTTCGCCCCGAATACCGGCAGCTTGCCCGGCTCAGGGAGGAGTTTCCCCACCTGCCGGTCCTGGCCCTCACCGCCACCGCGACGTCCCGCGTGCGCGACGACATCATCCGCCAGTTGAAACTGCGCGATCCAGCGTGCCATGTCGCCAGCTTCAACCGCCCGAACCTGACGTATTCGGTGCATCCCAAGTCGCGCCCGATGCGACAGGCGCTCGAGTTCGTCCAGTCCCGGCCGAATGACAGCGGAATCATCTACTGCCAGAGCCGCAAGGGGACGGAAAGCGTGGCCGCGGAACTGGAAGCCGCCGGAATCCGCGCCGCGCCCTACCACGCCGGAATGCAGGCGCGGGACCGCGACCGCAACCAGGATCTCTTCCTGCGCGACGAAGTGCGTGTGATCTGCGCCACCATCGCGTTCGGCATGGGCATCAACAAACCCAATGTCCGCTTCGTCCTTCACTACGACCTCCCCAAGAACATCGAGGGTTACTACCAGGAAACCGGTCGCGCCGGACGCGACGGCCTCCCCGCCGAATGCCTGCTGCTCTTTGGCCCGGGCGACGCCGTCCGGCAGCATCGGTTCATCGACGAGAAGCCCGATCCCCGGGAACGGGAGATTGCCCGCGGGCAGTTGCAACGGATGATCGACTACGCGGGTCATTCAGGCTGCCGTCGCGCGTTGTTGCTCGGTTACTTCGGCGAACAGCTCGCGGCGGCCACCTGCGGCGGATGCGACAATTGCCTGGCGCCACGGGAGAACTTCGACGCCACGCGCCCCGCGCAGATGCTCCTCTCCTGCGTGTATCGCATCCGGCGGAAGAGCGGCACCGATCTCGGCCTCAATCACGTGGTGGATGTGCTGCTCGGCGCGGACACGGCGAGGATTCGCAAATGGGGGCATCAGCAACTCTCGACCTACGGCATCGGCACAGAATTCAGCCGGATGCACTGGCAGCACATCGCGCATGAATTGCTGCGAAAGGGCCATCTCCGGCAGGTGATGGAACGGCACGGCGTCCTCCAGCTCACGCCGGAGGGCGAGGCCATCCTCACCTCGCGCCAGCCCATCGAACTCTCCAGACCGGCGGCCACCCCGGAACCCGGGCCCCGGCGACCTGAAGGGCAGCACGACGACGCGCTCTTCGAAAGCCTGCGCCGGTTGCGAAAGCGGATCGCGGATGAAATGGGCGTGCCGCCCTACATCGTCTTCTCGGACGCCGCCCTGCATCACATGGCCCGTCAATACCCGCGCACGCCCGCCGAGTTCAGCCGCATTCCCGGGGTGGGCCGGCGCAAGCTCGAGGATTTCAGTGAACCTTTTCTGGCCGCAATCGCCGCTCATCTCCTCGATCATCAAAGGCAGGGGTTCGCGACGCCGGTGAAGACGGGGTTCGAGGAGCAATTCCGTGCATTCCGCAAGCATCGCCCAGCCACGAAACCCGGCGCCCGTTAACCCAGTGTCCCAACGTCACGGCCGCGATTAAAGGCGGGAGAAACGTCGCAACGTGCTGTTTCCGCTCGAACAGGACCCGGGAAGCCGAATTC
>DATKEE010000499.1:0-2836 GCA_035544555.1 Candidatus Methylomirabilota bacterium | reverse complement strand
CGACATTGAAACGTCCTCGCTCCCGCTGGACACGTTCGACGAGGTCCGGCGGGAATATTTGTTCAGAGAGTTGGAGCGGATACCGGATGCGGACCAGCGGGAGACCCGGCGGGAGGAGATCCAGCGTCAGTTCAATCTCTGGCCATTCACCGCGCGGGTCGTATGCATCGCGATGCTGAACGCGGACACGTGCCGGGGTCAGGTGTTGTTCGTGGCGGAGGACGCGGAGCGCGACGCGGGGGACGCAGGGCCGGTGGAGTTTGTGCCGGTCTCCGACGAGGTGGAATTGTTGACGGCGTTCTGGGATGTGGCGCGGCACTACGAATCCATCGTGACGTTCAATGGAAGGTCCTTCGACGTGCCGTTTGTGTATCTGCGTTCGGCGGTGTTGAACGTGCCGATTTCGCGGAAAGACTGGCTCGGATACCGGTTTCAGACGGATCCACATTGTGATCTGGCGGAACAACTTACGTTCTACAACGTCAGCGGCAGGGACGGCGCCGCGCGACGCTTCAATCTGGACTTCTATTGCAAGGCGTTCGGCATCGAATCCCCGAAAAGCCAGGGGGTGTCGGGCATGGATGTGAATGATCTGATGGCGGCGGGGAAGTATCGGGAGATTGCGGAGTATTGTTTGCGCGACGTGCAGGCGACGGTGTTGTTGCATCAGATCTGGCGCGAGCGCCTGGCGGGGATCAAATAGGGGCTGTGAACGATCCGGATCACGCGTCGCGGGATGAAGGAAGTCCGCGCCTCCTGCTATGCTTCGCGGTGCGTGAGGAGGCGTCCGGATTGCCGCGGATGATTCGCGAGGAGAACTCCTTCAAGGTGTTGATCACCGGGATGGGATCACACAACGCGCGGCGGGCCGTGGAGGAGGCATTGCGACGGGAGCGGACACGGGGTGTGATCAGTGGCGGATTCGCGGGAGGATTGAATCCGGATCTGCCGGTGGGAACGGTGCTGTTCGAGGGCGACGCCGGTGGCGGAATGGAAGAACGGTTGGAACGCGCCGGTGCCAGACGCGGACGATTCGCGAGTTCGCCGCGTGTGTTGATCACGCGCGAGGAGAAGCGGGTGTTGTGGAGGAGCAGCGGGGCGGACGCCGTCGAGATGGAGTCGGCCCCGATCCGGGAGGTATGCGCGCAGCATGGATTGCGATGTCTGACGCTGCGCGTGATTTCGGATGGCGCGAATGAGGATCTCCCGATGGATTTCAACGAGTGTCTTTCAGAGAACTCACGGCTGCGACCGGGCCGGATTCTGATGAGCCTGTTGCGATCGCCCGGACGGATCGGCGGGTTGCTGCGGTTGCAACGTCAGACCCGGCGCGCCGCGGCGCGGTTGGGAGTGGTGTTGGCGGAGGTCGTGCCATAGTTGGGGACGCTGCCGCCGGAGACGAGACGGAACCAGGCGCGGCCGATGAGCAGGAGCTTGTGAGGTCTGCTCAATCGCGTTGGGGTGGGACCGAAAACGTTGAATTGTTTCGCCTCCAGTTTGCGGAGCAGGCGCCAGTACACGGCCCCCATCAATTCGGCGGCGATCATGGACCGTCGTTCGGACGCGGGCAGGGTTTCCCGGGCGCGACGATAGTATCCGCGGGCGCGGGAGGCGACATCGGCGGCGAGGGCGGCAAAGCGGGGAGAATATTCGCCGTGGAGGATTTCCTGTTCCGTCACCTGAAAGCGGCGCAGTTCCGCGAGCGGCAGGTAAATGCGGCCGCGTTGGGCGTCGGTGCGGACATCGCGGAGGATGTTGGTCAACTGGAGGGCGTGGCCGAGGGCGACGGCGTAGTCGCGGCAGGCGGGGGATTGATAGCCGAAGATCTCGATGCTGAGGAGGCCGACGACGGAGGCGACGCGGTAGCAGTAGCGTTCGAGGTCCTCGTAGGTTTCGTAGCGCTGGATATCGAGGTCCATTTCGACGCCGCGGAGCAATTCATCAAAGAGTTGGAAGGGGAGGGCATGACGGATGATGAAGGGTTGCAGTTCGCGGATGACGCCGAGGTTCGGTGGCTGGTTGTCGCAGGCGATGCGGATGTCGTCGCGCCATCGGGTCAGTCGATCGCGGCGTTCCTGGAGGGGGAGGGATTCGTTGTCGGCAATGTCATCGACCTCGCGGCAGAAGGCGTAGAGGGCGGACATGGCATCCCGTTTGGAGCGCGGCAGCAGAACAAAGGCAAGGGCGAGGTTGGAGGCGCTCTTGCGCGTGATCGTCCGGCTTTCTTGCATGGATCACTGGGTGGGACCGGCTTCCTCGGAACGTGTGGGGGGAAGGCCGCCGGTCTCGGAGAGGCTGGGATTCCGCGGACGATGCTGTCGGCGCCGGCGGCGCCGGCGGTGATGGCCGGTGGAAGCGGCGTCGTCGTCGGCCTCATCCTCATCGGCGGCCCGGGGAGTGGAATGGGGTGTGGCGGCCGGAGGGGAGGACGTGGAATGGCGCGAGTGGCGGTGTCGGGATCGGGACCGGTGTCGGCGGGGATTGCGCCAGAAGATGGCCCAGATGAAGAGGAGGAGGGTGAGACCGCCCAGGATGCCCAGGATGAAGAGGATCTGGAGCAGGATGGGCACGACTCCCGTGGTGTCGGGCACCATGCCGAGGAGCAGCATGGGATGAGCGGCGGTCTGGATCGATGCGGCACTCAGCATCGCGAGGGTTCCTTCGGGTTGGGTGTGGAAGCGTCATCCTCGGCGTCCGTGGCGGTGGTGACATTGAGGCGTTGCATGCGGTAGCGGAGGGCGTGGCGGCTGATTTTGAGCTGATCGGCGGTGCGGGTGAGGTTGAAATTGTGCTGGGCCAGGGTCCGGGTGATGAGGTCGCGTTCGAAGTTGGCCAT
>DATKEE010000498.1:0-2335 GCA_035544555.1 Candidatus Methylomirabilota bacterium | reverse complement strand
AAGGGAACAGGCTCTGAATGATGACGGGACGCCGGCGCGCCAGGTCGAGAATGTTGGCCAGAACCCCTTCGATGGAGCAGCCCGGATGATTGACCCGGTTCATGTACTCCTGGGTGCCCGCGTCCAGCTTGGCCCACACTTCATCGAGAGAATTGAACAGGTCGAGACCCCGGATCACCTCCCGCCGGACCAGACCGCTCGCATTGGTGATGAGCACCAGCTTGAACCGCGGAATCCGCCCACGCGCGCGCAGATGGCAGACCGCGTGGACCGCGTCCGCAAAGTTCGGACAGAGCGTCGGTTCGCCGTCACCGCTCAGGGTGACATGGCGCAATTCCAGCAACTCCGGCGGCGCGTTGCGATAACAGGCGCGCTTGCGAAGCCCCCCCGACGCCACCCGTTCCAGCATCCGTTCCAGTTCGGCAATCATCACCGGAATGTCGAGTCGCGAGTCGCCCGCAAGTCCGGGCCGGTTTACCTCGCAATACACGCAATCGAAGTTGCACCCCCTGTCCGGATTCATGTTCACCCCCACGGAAAGCCCGCGGGCCCGCGGTGAAATGACGGTGTAAACGAACCGGTTGTCACCGAAGTCCCGCGGACAACCGAATGCCGTGCCGTCGCTCCACACCGCCCTCCTGGCGACGCCGGATCCGGCGCCGCCTTCGGGAGGAGCCTTCATTCCGCCGTTCGCGGGGAGTGCGTCTTCAGGAAGCAAGGATTTCATGTTCGCGCTCGCGCACCACAAAGACCGGACAGGGCGCGCGCTGAACCACCTGCCCGGCCACGCTCCCCAGGAACACGTGCTTCAGCCCCGTCCACCCGTGCGTCGAAATGACGATCAGGTCGGCGGGCAGATTCCGGGCGGTCTCGATAATGACGCGCGCCGGGGAACCGATCCGGATCTCCGTGTCGGCGGAGATCCCGCCGGGCACCGCGTCCGACGCGAGCTTCGAGAGGTCCCTGGTTCCGCTGTCGATCAGGGTGGCCTCCAGTTGCGCGCAGTCCGCGGCCGCGTATTCGCCATCGCCGCTCAGCGCGGGCACCACGTGCAGCAGTGTGATCGCCGCCCGGTGTTCCCTCGCGAAGGCAATCCCGTATTGCAGCGCCTTCTTCGAACACTCGGAAAAGTCAATCGGCACGAGGATGCGCTTCACGATGAATGGCGACTTCATCGCGGCGCGCGTCGCCGCTTCCATCAGGGGTTCGTCCTCCCGATCCAGCTCGAGAGTGACCCCGCCCGGATGATCGGTCGGTTTTGCTTTCATGGCTGTCCTTTCATTTGCGGCAAACATGGTTCGAAGCCGCCCCGCCGACTACGTGAGGGTTGGGGAATACCGGCTGTTTCTTGGCCCAGCCGCCACGCGTGTCAAGGCCTGCCCGGGCAAGGATCGATTGCATTTCGGCAAATGCGGTGCAGCGTGATGTGTCACCCTCGCGTGGTAATTGGATGATCCAGAAGCATGGACTGAAGCATTCATTTCAACGTGGCTGCATGAGCATGGATGGAAAATCGAAGGAAAGCACAAACGGGCCCGCGCCGCGCGCCGTCCGCATTCCGGCGGAGGCCGCGACCCTCGAGGGCGAGTGGTGTGTGCCGTCCGACGCGCCGGGCATCGTGTTGTTCGCTCACGGCAGCGGAAGCAGCCGCCACAGCCCGCGTAATCAGGCGGTCGCGCGCGCCCTGCAACAATCCGGCACCGGCACGCTGCTGTTCGATCTCCTGACCCGCGACGAGGAGTCGGAGGATCAGCGCACCGGCGCGTTGCGCTTTGACATCGCCCTGCTCGCCCGCCGGCTGATCTCGGCAACCCGCTGGGTGGCGAGCCAGCCGGAAGGCAGCCATCTGGGGCTCGGCTACTTTGGGTCGAGCACGGGCGGGGCTGCCGCGCTCGTGGCTGCAGCCGACCTGGCTTCGGTTCTCGACGTCGTCGTCTCGCGGGGAGGCCGGCCGGACCTCGCGGGCGAGGCTCTGACGCGCGTTCAAGCGCCCACATTGTTAATCGTCGGCGAACGGGATGACGTGGTGCTGGAACTCAACCAACAGGCATTCGAGCAATTGCGGTGCGTGAAGGAACTGGCCGTGGTCCCGCGCGCCACCCATCTGTTCGAGGAACCCGGCGCCCTCGAAGCCGTCGCAAGCCTCGCGTCTGACTGGTTCCGCCAACATTTGAAACCCCGTTAGAGCCTGTTCTAAAAATCGAAGGGGTCCTGTTTTCCCGGAAAAGGCTCTCTGGCGAGGCGCGAGGAGGGAGCATAGCCTTCGCTCTGTGACCGAGGAGCAACGAAGCCAGAGAGCCTTTTCCGGGAAAACCCTCCGGGCGGCGGTGCTTCT
>DATKEE010000497.1:0-3758 GCA_035544555.1 Candidatus Methylomirabilota bacterium | reverse complement strand
AGCCTCCCGTCTCCGGCCTGCAAGAGTCCTCGATGCCGGAGACGCCTTTTCCGCCGGACCTTTCTTGAATGGCCCGGCTTCCCGGGCGACTGAGGAAGCCCCGCCCCCTATCCTCCCTCCACCTGCCCGTTCCCGATTCGGAAACCGGGCGGGAACGCACCTCCGTGCCCGGGGGCCGGCGATTTCACCCGTTTCCGCGAACTTGCGCCGATTCACAAGCCCGATCCGGCACGATTGAGGCTTGACGAGAAGCCCGAATCGAGCCAAAATCCCGTAAAGTGAACCATTCTCCCCCCGCAACCCCCCAACCCCGGCCCGCCGCCGGCGGGGAAACGGATGGGCCGTAAATGCAAATTTCTAGCAGTCTAGGAAACATCTTCGGAGCTTGCTGCCGGGACACGGCAGCGCTAAGAAGTCGGATGCCCTCGTGACCAGTAACAGGACCGGGCGCCGAAACACTTACAAGAAAGGAAAACACGTATGCTCTACATCATTGCGGTAATCTTGATCGTTCTTTGGCTTTTGGGGATGCTTACCTCATACACCATCGGCGGGTTCATCCACGTCCTGTTGGTCATTGCCATTGTCGTGATCCTTCTGCGCGTCATCAGCGGCCGGAAGCCGGTTTGACCTGGCGGCGCCGGAGGCGCACGGTCCCTAGTATCCTTCCGAGGCGAAGGTCCGCGAGGCGCTCGAATACATGAAGCTCGTTCCCGGAACGCCCATCAAGGGCACCAGAATCGACGTCGCCTTCCTCGGTTTCTGCACCAACGGGCGGCTCTCCGATTTCCGCGAGGTCGCGAAATACCTCCGCGGCCACAAGGTCGCCCCCCACGTCAAGGGCATGTCGGCCTTCGGAACGTAGGCCGGCGCGTTGCACTGGAGGTGGAACCGTCAGCGCTGCCAGGCGACGATTCCGAAGCGCGGTCAGGCTTGACGATAGGCCCGAATCGAGCCAAGATGCCTGAAAATCAACCATTTAGCCCTTTCCTCCCCCGCAACGCTCTCCAACCCCGGTCCGTCGGCGCCGCGGGAACGGATGGGCCGTAAAAGCAATTTCCTAGCAGTAATCTCAACGATGCGGTTCACGGCGCGGATACCATCCGCCTTGATGCAGCGCACAATCGCGTTCGGTGATGTAATAGGTGCCGCCTTCGGCACCGAGGATCAGGAAGCGGTCGAGCCGCGTCCAGTCATCCACCTGCCACGAGTAGCCGCCGCCCGAGTTGCGAACCAGGCTCGAACCCGGAATCGGCTGCGACTGCGGCGTCGTGCGGCGGTTGAAAGATTTTGCGTCGTTAATGGGCCGCGTCGGTGAGCACGCGCCGCATTGGAATGCCCAACTCTGCCCAACTCGATTGGGGTTGAGGCTCATGGTTGATCGGTCTAGCATGGCCGGACATGCAGCCAAACGCAGTCCAGCGCAGGCATCTCATCGACACAGGCAGAGCGCGACGGCTTTTGGCGAGGCTCCTGCCGTCAATCCGCGTTCCCCGCACATGCTGTGCATTCATTCTGGCAGTCATGTTTGTAGCAACGGCGGCTCTCGCCCGCGAAGAGGTGAGTCTTGGCGAGATGAGCCTCGTCGTGCGCCGGTGGGGCGTCGATGCCGGTTTGACCGGGACGCGCTCCGACGCCGTCGCGCAGACGCCCGATGGTTATCTTTGGGTGGGCAATGTGGACGGTCTGTTCCGATTCAATGGCCGGCGGTTCGATCATTTTACGGTGAGCGACTGGCCGGAGCGCGGCCATCGCTGGATTTCCCGGCTTTGTGTGGATGCCGAGGGACTTCTCTGGCTGGCCACGACAAGACACAGGGTCGGCGTTTATTCCGGCGGTGTCTTCAACGTTGTATCTGAATTGGAGGATGCCGGTGAGCTCCTGGCTTGGGCTCCGCAACCGGAAGGCGGCGTCGTGGCGTGCTTCAAGCGGGACGATCGCGTCCTGTTCGCTGCGCTGGATCCGGAGCAATTCAATCCGCTCTCCAATCCAGTATCTGCCGACATCGGGACGATCCATGTTTCGTCCGACCACCGCATCTGGGTGGCGCTCGGCAGCGGTCCTCTCGTCGAATTGAGTGCCGGCGCATTGAAACCGGGGGCATCAGGCCCGGTGCGAAATGTCGGCGCATTCCTCCAGCGCCGGGACGGCTCCCTGCTGGCCTTCGGTTCGGAAGGTGTCTTTGCGTATGACGGCGATTCATGGTTCGTGCGCGAACGTTTCCCAGAGCCGTTATCCCGCAAACCACAGTTTGCGATCGAGGATTCCGCTGGCTGCGTGTGGTTCGGCTCGCCCGGTGACGCCTGTCTCTTGTGGGATGAAGGACGTCCGCTGCGGAGACTGCTCGCCGGACGCGGTTCAATTCCGGGGGTCGTCCCGTCGGCCATCCATGACGCAGAGGGCAACCTGTGGTTCGCCTCGTTCAGCGGACTGTTTCAGGTGCGCCATTCGCCTTTTGTCACCTGGACGCCGCCGAGGGATGTAACCACCGAACGCGTAGTCTCGGTCGGCGCCGGCCCGGATGGGTCGGTCTGGTTTTCTTGCTTTGGCGCGCTTTGCCGGCTGGCTCCGGGGACCTCGGATCCCGTGGTGGAAGTGAAACGTCCGCTCCCTGAGGTCACGTTTTTTGCCGTCGATGCCGAGCAAAGTGTGTGGTTCGGAAACAAGGATGGGTATTTCGCGCGCAGGGACGCGTCCGGCGAAACGAGGATTCCCGTGCGAACGGAAAGCTCAAATCTCGTGCCCACGGGTTTCGCGGTGGACCCGGAAGGTGTCGCCTGGCTCGCGGCCCACGCCGGCATCTTCAGATGTGATCCGCGCGAAGAACCGCTTGAATTCGTGCTCGCCTCCGGTCGAGACGGCCTTCCCGCAGCGGCTTTTCAAGGAATCACAGTGCATCATGACGGAAACCTGCTGACTATTGCCAAGGGTAACGGCGTTTTCCGCGGAGTGGCCGGCGGTGACTCATGGCATCGCCTCAGCCCGCACGGGGATACCGTGGCCCAAAGTTCGGGTCCGCTCGCAATGGACGCCGAGGAGCGGCTCTGGGGGATTGCGCCCGGCCCCGCGGCGATCGGCTGCTGGAGGGATGGGCAGGCATGGCACGGCGCCCTGGCCGGCCTTGGATTCGGCCCAGGCGTGATCGCTGGGATTGCGGCTGACGATGACGGAGGCCTCTGGTTTGCCACACGGAATCAAGGAGTGGCCCGCGCGGACCGCGAGCAACTCTTCGCCGCCCTCCGCGACGCGACTTCGCTACCGCCGCTCACCTGGTTCGACACCGCAAGCGGCCTGGGGTCGAAGGGCGGATCGTTTGCCGATAACTGCATTCAAAAGATGCCCGACGGAAAAATCTGGGTAGCGACCGAAGCCGGAGTTTCCGCCATTGATCCGAAGCGATGGCGCGTCGAGCAGGAGCGCGCCTCTCCGCCGCGGGTCCACGTCGAAGAGTGTCTGGCGGACGGAGAACCGCTGCCTGCAAACAGCCCGGTGGTTGTGCCGGCCGGAACTTCGCGAGTTCTTATCCGCTATTCCACCTCGTCGTTCGGGTTTCCGGGCGAGATGAATTACCGCCACCGCCTGCGCGGTCTGGATGATGTCTGGATGGACGCGGGCAACGCCGATGAAGCGTATTTCCAAAAACTCCGGCCGGGCCGGTATGAGTTCGAGGTCACGGCCGCAAACCGTTACCGGAAGTGGAATCCACAACCGGCCTCGCTGGCGTTGCTTGTCGCTCCCTATTGGTGGCAAAGAGCGGA
>DATKEE010000496.1:0-11262 GCA_035544555.1 Candidatus Methylomirabilota bacterium | reverse complement strand
TGCCTTCGATGCGTGATACAATCTGGTTCTCCAAGGTATCCCTCATGGCATACGACTTTCGTATCTCCGGATGATCGGAACCCAGATTCTGCTCCTTCACCTCAAGCTCCACCTCGACCTCGCTGTGGCGACGAATCAACTCCTCCAGCAATGGATCCGGGACGACGGTCGGCAGAACATGGAACAATTCACTAATTTTCAGCTTCCTCAATTCCTCCAACAAAACCCGCGACTGGACCGCCTCCGTGTCGGGCACAACCGTCGCCTTCCCCTCTCCTCCCGCCACCGTCACCCCCGCCTCCACCAATCGTTCCCGGCTCAGGTTCACGAGCGTTTCCTGGTCGGAGAAATCGCGCAGCACGCGCTGATACCGCGCCGCCGCCTCGTTGGTCAGCCCTTTCTTGCGATAACTCTCCGCCAAACGGAAGACCGCGGTCGCCGCGATGTGACGGTTGGTGTCGTATCGTGCCACCACCGATTGATACGCCTCGATGGCGGCGTCGAGGTCGCGATTGGCTTCCTCCTCGAACAATCCCCGTTGGAGCGTTTCCTGGAGCGGGTCCGCGGCGCGAGCCGCCCCGAACGTCGCAAGCCAGACAATCAGAAGAATCGTGATGCGTTGCATGAGGTCCGTTTTACCGCAGGAGGGTTTCAAGGTTGTCACGCTTTTGCAAAATCGGCGACACTGCCGAACGGCATTGGTTGAGCCACGAATGCGCGCGAATATCCGGGAATCAGGCCGGTCCGCTGGCGAAAGCCGATGCGTGACGTCCTCGATTCTCGAACCATAAAGGAGGTTCGGCAACGGCTGATTCGTGTTCTTTCGTGTCTATTGTGGTTTCCCTTCTGGGAGGGTTTCCACAATCCGCGCGCTTTAGGCAGGTCACGGACGCGGTGGAACGCGTCCCTACCCGGGTTCCGATTGCCTCGCCCTTCATTCGTGTCCATTCGTGTCTATTCGCGGTTGTCCCCCTCCAACCGGTAGCCCACGCCGTGCACCGTCCTGATCCAGCGCGGGTGATCGGGATCGGGCTCCAGCTTCCGACGCAGGCTGGCGATGTGATTGTCCACGGTGCGCGTGGTGGGAAACGCGGTGTATCCCCACACGGCGTCCAGAAAGCGTTCGCGCGACACCGGCGCGCCCTCCGCCCCGGCCATCAATCGCAGCATGGCAAACTCCTTCGCCGTCAGATGCAGCGCCCGGCAGCGTCGATGCGCCGTCTGTTTCACCAGATCGATCTCGACCGCGCCCAGCACGAGCCGGGTTTGAACGTCCGAAGTCCGCCGTGTTCTCCGCAACAGGGCCCGCACGCGCGCCAGCAATTCCTCGGTGCTGAACGGTTTCACCAGGTAATCGTCCGCGCCCGCGTCCAGCCCCGCCACGCGATCCTCCACCTGGCCCTTGGCGGTCAGCATGAGAACCGGCACCTCGCGCGCGAGCCGACGCAATTCCGCGCACACGGCGAACCCATCGAGCTTCGGCATCATCACGTCCAGCAGGATCAAGTCGGGTGTCCCCGACACCGCGCATGCCAGTCCCTTCTCGCCGTTGTCGGCGGTCAACACCCGGTAGCCGGCGTCCGCGAGACAATCCGCCAGGGCAGTGCGCATCGGCCGTTCGTCCTCAACGATCAGGACGCGTTCACCGCCGATGGATGAAGGTTGCGTTTCCATGACAAAAAAAGGGGTCAGTTCTTGGTATTGAACACTAGTGATCAATACCAAGAACTGACCCCTTTGCAGGGATTTCAATGGTGAAGCGGCTCCCCTGGCCCGGCGCGCTCCGGACCGTAATACGTCCGCCGTGCGCCTCGACCACGTGTTTCACAATGCTCAGCCCGATCCCCACACCGCGCGTCCGGCGTCGCAATTCCGGGCCCACCCGATGGAACCGTTCGAAGATGCGTTCCTGTTCCCCGACGGGAATGCCTTCGCCCTGATCCTCGACCCAGAGTCGCAGTGTTCCCGGCTCACCGTTCGCGCCGGCTGGGTCGGGGTTATCCGACCCGGGCGAACGCGCGGACACGATCCGGCAGCCCACGGTCACGACATCGCCCGGGGAGGAATGTTTGATGGCGTTGTCGATCAGGTTGATGAGTGCCTGCTGCATCGCGCGTCCATCCAGGACCGGGACGAGACAGCCCGCATCGGAGTTCGCGTCCCCGGTTTCGAGGTCGGCGGCCAGCCGCACGCCTTGTTCGGAGCCGGCCGGTTCCATGAGTTGCAGGGTTTCCCGGATCCATCGGGGCACGTCGGTGGGTTCGAACTCGTATTGTTTGCGGCCCTGCTCGATGCGGGCGAAGTCCAGCACGTTCTCGATCAGCGAGGAAAGGCGGCGGCATTCCTGGACGATGAAGCGAAAGTATTCGCGCTGTTTGCCCGGCTCTGTCACACGCCCGCCATCCAATCCCTCGGCCATCAGGCGGACCGACGCGAGGGGCGCTCGCAGTTCGTGCGACACGCTGGACACGAAGTTGGTTTTCAGCTCGCTCAGGCGGAGTTGCCGGCGAAAGGCGCGATGGCTGGCCAACAGGCCGGCGACCGCGGCGCCGGTGGCGGCGAGGATGACCGCTCCAAACCAGAACGAACGGGTGTTCTGGGCGGCGAACAGGAGATCCGGACGCGCCAGTTCAAGGTTCACGCGGCCCCATTCCCCGCCGGGCTCGCGAAGGATGTGGACGGCCAGAGGTTCCGGATTGGCCACACTGCCGGCATCAACGGGCGGAAACACAGCCACCTCCCTGCCGGCCAAAGTCACTCTCGCCATGGCATAATCCGGAAACCAGCTCTCGCCCGCGATCCAATCGGAAATCGTTTCCGCCCACTCGCCTGCCGGCCGGCAATGGAACCAGGCCGTCCCATCCCCGGCATCCGAACGCACTGCCATCCACGCGGGCGATTCCCCGAAGTACAGGAGCAATGGCGCCACCGGTCCGGGGATCGCTTCGGTTCCCTCCGGGGTGGCGGCTTCCAATGGCGCATGGGTCAGCGACGCCATCAACTCCGGGCGGGCACGCTCGTACAATCGCCGTGCGATCTCGTGCTCCTCCCATTGTCGCCGCCAGGATTTCACCACCTCGCGGGCCGGGTTGTGTTCGCCGGGGAGAGTTTCGGCGCGATCCAGGATTTGAGCGGAAACGGCGGACGGTCGCAGTACGGCGTTCGAGCACAACGCCTCCACCTCGGCCAGAAAACCGCCGGGTTCGCGCGCATCCCCGGCGAGCAATTCCGCGCGACGAAGCCGGGCCATGGGTTCCAAAGGCAGACCACTCTCGCCGCGCGCGTCCGGAAACTCCGCGATGACCCGGGAAAGATGTTCCAACGCGGCCGTTGTCTTCCCCGCCGCGGCCCATTGCGCGGCGAGATTAAAATGCGCGGAGGCAACAAATGGCGCGGGTGGCTGCAGGCCGGCGAACTGACGAAGCGCGAGTTCCACACGTCCATCCTCGTCCGACGCCGTTTCGGGGATCATCGATTGCAGCTCGTTCCAGACGCGCTGTTGGTCGTTGTTCAGGGCGGACGCCATCAATGGGAAAGGGACCGGCACCGGTTCGAATGGCGGTGGAAAGACGAGCCGGCCCGAGCCATCGACGCGAAACGCGTCCGGCGGGCGCGGGTTCTCGACACGCGTCAGATGTTCCGTGAGGAGACTGCCGAGGCGCGCGGTGGTGGCGCGGGCGTTCTGTTCGGCCTCGTTTTGTGTGAGACGCCGGTCCTGCCGAAGGGCGAGGACTCCAAGGGCCGCGAGGATGACCACGGGCAGGAGGATCAGAAGACCCCGCCACCAGAAGACCGGAGCATTTCTTGAATGTCCTTCAGGCATGGCATCTAACTCGAAAGGGGGTCAGGTCTCAACATTCAACAAATCAGGTATTGTCGAAATTCGATTGGATGAGCAATGCAACGCTTTGGGATGGGCCTGCGCAAATCACTGAAATGAAAGAATGTCGTAGCAAGCGTCCAAATGTTGAATGTTGAGACCTGACCCCGCTCACTCTGCCTTCCCCATCATCGGACGGATGTCATGCTTTTGTAAAATCGGAGGGCTGGTTCCGATTCATATCAACCGGCCCAACGCGGCGGCCAGACGGCGGTATTGGGGAAGGGAATTGTAGAGTTGCGCGGAGACGCGGAGGAGACGCTTCGGCGGGGCCGGCCAGGGGATGACCGGGACTTCGATCCCGGATCGCGCCAGCAATTCCTCCTGCAACGCGTCCAGGTAGAGCGGCGACTCGGGCGGTTCGATGGACTCGGAATCCGGCAGCGGGACGGAGGCGAGCGAACCAATCATGTTATCGGGGCAGGGTGGTTCGATGCCCAGCGCCTCGCAAAGGACCGAACGCCCCGCCAAGGCGAGCCGGCGATTGCGCTCCATGATGGCCGGCCAGCCGCCGGACAGGAGTGATTCCATGAACCGCAGCGCCCGCGGCACGCTCACCCAGGCGGATGGGTCCCAGGTCCCCATCCAACCGAATTCCAGCAGGAAGCGGCTCCGGTCGATCCGCGATGAATTGGCGCCGTGACTGATGACGAGCGGACGGACATTGTGCCGCCGGTCCTCGCGAACGTGGAGGAACCCGGCGGTCTTCGGCGCGCACAGCCACTTGTGGCAATTGCCCGTGTAATACGCCGCGTTCAACTCGCGCAGATTCAGGGGAATCATCCCGGGGGCATGGGCGCCATCGACGATCGTTTCCACGTCGCGGGCCTCGAGTTCGGCGATCAGGCGGCGCAGTGGAAGGATCATTCCCGTCTGGCTGGTAACGTGGTCGAGCAACGCCAGTCGCGTATGGCGGGTGACCCGGCGAAGCACCGCGTCCACCACCTCCTCCTCCGAGCGCAGGGGAAAGGGAATGCGCGCGACAACCAGCCGCGCCCCGACGCGTTGGGCGGCGTAGGCGAGCGCGTTTCGACAGGCGTTGTATTCGTGGTCCGTGACGAGCCATTCCTCGCCCGGACGACATTCGAGGGAGCGCAGCACGGTGTTCACTCCCGAGGTGGCGTTGGGCACAAATACGAGTCCGTTCGCGTCCGCGCCCAGAAACGCCGCCAGATCCGTGCGGGCGCGATCCCAGAGCGGTTCGAGGTCGCGCACGAAGAACCGGACGGGCTGTCGTTCCATGCGGTTTTGAATGCCACGCTGAAACTTCACCACCTCGCGCGGACAGGCGCCAAAGGAGCCATGATTCAGAAACGTGACATCGGGATCGAGTGACCAGAGAGCGGGATCGGCGGCAGGCTTCTGAATGGTGGGCGGCTTTGCGGACGGGCGTTTTGCGCGGGAGCGTTTCATGGAAGTTTGCGGGAGTCAGTCTTCCTGCCGTTTCCGGCAGAGTTGCAGCCCGTCCGCCACCGGCAGGAGCACGGCCTCGACGCGCGGATCCTTCGCCAGTTTCCGGTTCAGGGCGTCGATGGCACGGCCGGATTCATCGTCAACCGGACCGCGCCCGAGGCGTCCGCCCCAGAGCATGTTGTCGAACAGGATCAACCCATTGGGCCGGACGCGCGGGAGAATCAGTTCGTAGTAGGCGTCGTATTCCTCCTTGGCGGCGTCGATGAACGCGAAGTCGAACATCCAATGCGGTTCGAGCCCTTGAAGCAGTTCAATCGCCTGGCCGATGCGCAGTTCAATCCGATCCTCCACCCCGGCCTGCTTCCAATAGCGCCGCGCGATGGCGGTCCATTCCTCGCTCGCGTCGAGACAGAGCAGCCGTCCATCCGGCGGCAGGGCTCGCGCGGTGCAGATCGCGCTGTAACCGGTGAACGTCCCGACCTCGATGGCCGATTTCGCGCCGATGGCGGCCACCAGCACGGACATGAACGTTCCCTGCTCGGCGCTGATCTGCATGCGGGAATCGTCGCCGAGCGCGGCCGTCTCGTCGCGCAATCGATTCAGCAGAGCCTCGCCGGCGTCGCTCCGGCATTCGCGAAGGTAGCGATAGAGCGCGTCATCGAGGGTGAGGTATTTCAGATGCATGGGGTCACCGGATTGTCGCCGACTGTGCCCCATCCGGCGCGGGCCGCGCAATCCGCAGTTGCGATCCCCGCCAAACCGCCAGACCGGGTACGCTTCATCGCAGGAATGGACCGGGGGGGATGAGCGACACGGAGCGGTTCAGCTCCGGGCCAGCGGGGCGCTGGCGCGGGTCTTTTTCACTCGGGCCACGAAGTGATCGACCTCCCGCAGGGCCTGATCCGTCGAAATGATGCGCGCGTAACGATCCCGCAATGTGGCCAGCGACGCTTGGTGCAGTTCCGGCGTGACCGTCGTGCAGCAATCCTCGACCACCGTCACGAAGTATCCGAGGTCGCAGGCGTCGCGCACGGTGGTTTCGACGCATTCGTTGGTGTACACGCCGGCGACGAAGAGCGCGTTGATCCCGATGTTCTGGAGGACGTAATGGATGTTCGTCGAGGAAAACACGCCGCTGGCGGTCTTGTTAATGACGATCTCGTCCCCCATCGGAGCGACCTCGGGCAGGAAGTCGGCCTCCTTCGATCCGGCGGGCGCCAGGATGTTCAGCCGTTTGTGGCCTCCGCTGCGGTCGCGTCCGTTCCTCGTCAAGGACTGGATCCGCGTGTGCACGATCTCGAGCGCGTGCTCGCGAAAGCTGTTCTGAAGGCGTCGGATGTTCGGGATGACGCGGTTCTTCAGGTTGTCGAAGTAAAAGCGTTGCGCGTCGGGTGGAACGCCGGAGGAGGTGACATCCTTGAAGATGCCGTGGCCCTCGGCGGCGTCGAGGTATTGCATGTCGATCACCATCAGCGCGCTGGCGCGGCTGATGAGGTTCTGGAAGTGCGCGGGATTTTCAACGAACGACTCGTGATAGACGGTGCGGAGCGGATCCGTGAAGGCATTGGACTCCGGGGTGTCGTTGTGGTTCCAAGGTTCGGTGTTTTCGTTGTGGTTCATGGCATCTGGCCGGGAGGATCCCGGAGGGGAAACGAGGGGAATCGGCGATCAGCCGCCCCGGGTCAGTCGAATGAGGCTGTGCAGGGCGAGATTTGCGCCCGCTTCGATGTCCGCCCAGGTCGTCCATTCCGCGGGGGAATGGCTGCGGCCTTCCTTGCTTGGGACAAAGATCATTCCGACGCGGGTCATGCCGGCGAGGATCTGGGCGTCATGCGCCGCGCCGCTGGGCATGCGCAGTGAATTCAACCCCAGACGGGCGGCCTCCTCGTCCACAAGATTCACGACGTCCGGATGGCAGGGGACGGGCTCGATGCGGCTCACCTCCTCGAACTCGAACATCAACCCCCTTCGCCGGGCGATGGCCGAGAGCGCCCGCCGGAAGGCGTCATGCAGCGCCTGCAACACTTCCGGCGAGGTGTCGCGGACGTCCAGTGAAAAGTCGGCGGTCCCGGGCACCGTGTTCGCCGAGCCGGGAGAAAGGGAGACATTGCCGACCGTGGCGCGGCTGTTTTCGGCGCCATTCTCCTCGAGCACGCGGGGAATCTCATTCGCAAACTCCGCCAGCCCGAGGAAGGCGTCGTGACGCATGTCCATCGGGGTGGTGCCGGCGTGATTGGCGCGGCCAAGCAGTCGCGCCGACCAGCGGAACAGTCCGGTGATGTTCTCCACGACGCCCACCTGCCGGTCCTTGCCGGCGAGCACGGGCCCCTGTTCGATGTGGAGTTCCAGGAAGGCGTGCAGCGTCCGCAGATCGCGATGGGCGTCGAGGGCGTCGTGAGGATCCAGCCCGTGCGCCTGCATGGCGTCGGACAACAGGACGCCGTTCAAATCGCGCGCCGAGAAGAGAGTCTCGGGTGTGATATGGCCGGCGAACGCCTGGGAACCGAACATGCCGCCGAAGCGTCCCTCCTCGTCGCTGAACGCCACGACCTCGACGGGATGGGTGGGATCGAGTTCGGCCTCGCGCATGACTCGCGCGCATTCCAATCCGACGAGCACACCCAGGCTCCCGTCCAGATGGCCGCCGCAGGGGACGGTGTCGAGATGGGAACCGATGAGTACCGCGGGGGTGTCGAGTCCGTCCGGCCAGCGGCCAAAGACATTCGCCGCGCCGTCCACACGGGAAGTGATGCCGGCGGCGTCCAGTTTCTTTCGCAACCATCGACGCGCCTCCATGTCGGCGTCGGTGAAGCCCATGCGGTAGATGCCGTGATCCTCCTCGTTACGACCGATGCACGCGAGTTCGAGGATTTCGGACTTCAATCGGTCGAGGTCGATCTTGAGATCTTCGGCTGTAGTGCGGGATGCCATGCCACAAACCAATAACACGAATGTGGCGGCGGGCAAAGTCGTCCGAACTTTTCTTTGCCATTGGCGGCATCCTTCCGTATGGTCGAATGCATCACTGAGCCGCCTCGCTCGGCTCCGACATTCAAACATTTCTCGGGTGCGGTGGAACCGCGCCTCCATCAAATTCCGCGGTCATCACGGTGCGACGAAGGTTCCACATTTCATGGGTGCTGATTGGATGCACTGTCGTCTCCGGCCAGGAGCAGCCGGGGGGCGGGCCGGAGGCTGTGGGTCCAACCGGCCCCCCTCCCGCCGTGCGATTCGACGACCGCGAGCCTGTGAATACCCGCGAGGGACACGCCACGTTGAGCTGGACGGTGGCGGACCGTGAAGACGAGGACTGGCGTTTCGAAATCCAGCAATCCTTTGACGAGGGGTTTGACAACGCGGAAATCCGGAATCCAGGCGGGGACCGCGCGATGTTCGTATCGGGGCTCCCGGACGGAACAAATCTCTTCCGCATCCGCGCCGTGGGAGCCGGCGGCGCAACCGGGGATTGGTCGGAGCCGTTGCGGGTCGTGGTCGATTATCACGGACGCTGGCTGGTGCTGACGCTTTTCGGGGTGGGCTGCCTGGTATTTGTGGCCACCGTGGTCACCGTGCTGGCGGGTCATCGGCGGCATGTCAGCGGAAAGGAGGCGGGCTGATGGACGAATTCCGGACCTCGGTGCTCACGCAGCAGACCGGCTTCCTGCTGCTCGGGATCTTCGGCGTGTTGTGGATCGCGCTGGGCATTTACTGGGGACGCAAGGCGAAGGACACCGAGGGCTTCATGCTGGCGGGTCGCAACGTGGGCCTGGCGCTGGGGGCGGCGACGGCGATGGCGACGTGGGTGACGTCGAACACCATCATGCTGGCGCCGAAGTTCGCGCTTCAGATGGGCATCTGGGGGATGCTCGCCTACGCGACCGCGAGTTTCGGTTTGTTTCTTTTCGCGCCGATGGCGAGCCGCATCCGGCGGTTGCTGCCGAAGGGATACACGAGCGGGGATTTCATCCGGTTGCGATATGGCCGCGTGGCGTGGGGGCTGTTTTTGTTGATCTCGTTCTTCTACTCGATGGCGTGGCTGGTCAGCATGGCCATGGCCGGCGGCATTCTTCTGAACGCTCTGTCGGGGATGAGATACGAGTATGGCATGACGGTCATCCTGTTTGTCTGCGTGCTCTACACGCTGTTCGGCGGGCTGTATGCCGTGATCGGAACGGACTTCATTCAGAGCCTGATCATTCTGGCCGGCGTGGTGCTCGTGGGCGTGGTCGTGATCACGCGCGTGGATCTTGGCGAAATCCACGCGACGCTGGCGGCGAAGCAACCGGGACTCATCCAGGTCTTCATGCCCGTCGCGCTGCTTTCGTTCTTCAACAACATGTTCTTCGGTTTTGGCGAGATCTTTCACAACAACGTGTGGTGGAGCCGGGCCTTCGCCATGCGCGAGGGCGTGCCGCAAAAGGCCTTTCTGCTTTCCGGCCTGTTCTGGTTCCCAATCCCCATCGCCGCCGGCTTCATCGGACTCTGCGCCGCGCCCCTCGGCATCAACGTGCCCGACGCCGACATGGTCGGACCGCTTGTCGCCAGCAAGGTCCTGGGCACCGCGGGCGCCGTCGTCGTCTTCATCGTGGTGTTCTGCTCGCTCGCCTCCAGCATCGACAGCCTGCTGGCCGCCACTTCGGATCTGATCGCGCAGGACGTTTATCGGAAGATGCTGAATCCGTGGGCCGAAGAGGCGCAAATGCGGCGGATGGCCACGCGAATCATCGTCGGGCTGGGCGTGGTCACCTGGCTGATCTGTCTGCCCCGGATCAGCGATTTGTTGTCCGTCCTGTTCTTTGCCGGACCGCTGGTGGGCAGCGCCATCTGGCCGGTCATCGCGGGCATCTACTGGCGCCGCGCCAATCCCGCCGGCGCGGTCGCGGCCATGGTGCTGGGCAGCACCGTCGGCTTGATCGCTTACTTTCAAATAGGCTGGTACACCGCCTCCCTCGTCGGCGCCACGGTATCCATGGTGGTTGTGGGGTTGACGACCCTGCTGTGGCCGCGCGAGTTTGACTGGAAAAAACTGAACGAAGCCGAAGCCGCCTCCTGACCCTCCCAACCAAACGCCATGAACCTGTTCCCCGAATCCTTTTTCAACATTCTCATCATCGTCTCCCTGGTGTGGACCGCGCTGGCGGGACTCACGCTGCTGATGTTGATCCTGGCTGACTTCAAAAATAAAACGATCTGGTAATGAAAAATTCCCTCAAACCCAACGCCCTGCTGGAGGTGATGGCGCCTCCCGAGGATTCCGAGTCCCTTCATCCGGAGCCGCAGAATCTCTTCGAACTCAGCTCCATCAAGGGCGCCGTGCTCAAACAACTCGCCGCCCGCTCGATTGTCGGCGTCGATCAGTTCACCCGCGAGGAGGTCGTCGAACTCTGCCGCTTCGCCGCCTTTCTCGAGTCCGTGGAAATCTCCGCCTACGAACCGCTCGTGGGCCGCATCGTCATCACCGCGTTCTTCGAGGCCAGCACCCGCACCCGCACCTCGTTCGAGAGCGCCGTGCTCCGCCTCAACGGCCGCATCATCAGCATCCCGGACGGCCAGAGCACGGGCGTGAAAAAGGGTGAATCGATGGAGGACATCGGGGAGATGTTCAACGCCTATGGCGACCTCGTCATCATGCGGCACACGGAAACCGACAGCGTGGACCGCATCCGGCACAATCTGCGTGTGCCGTTGATCAACGCCGGCAACGGCTCGGGCGAACATCCCACCCAGGCGCTGGCCGACTGGTACGCGCTGCTCAAATGGCGGCCCGAACTTGCCAGGTCCACTCCCACGCGGCGCCTGCACCTGGGCATCCTCGGCACCCCCGGCAGCATGCGCGCGGTCAAAAGCTTCCTCCTCATGTCCCTCCTCTTCAAGGAGCACATCAGCCAGATCACCGTCATCTCGGAGATGGCCGACCCCTTCAGCGACGAGATCAAGGAGCGCATCGAACAGGCCGGTGTCGCCTACGA
>DATKEE010000495.1:0-3612 GCA_035544555.1 Candidatus Methylomirabilota bacterium | reverse complement strand
ACGCCGTACGTCATTCTGCGGGACGAAGAGGACCTTTATGTGGGCGGATCCTTCTCCCAGGCGGGCGGCGTCAATGCCGCCAACGTTGCCCGGTGGGATGGAACTCAATGGTGGCCGTTGGGCGACGGCTTGAGCGGCGGTTCCGTCCGCGCACTTGCGATTTTTGAAGGTCAACTCATTGCCGGCGGAACATTCACGACGGCCGGCGGTTCTCCGGTGGGTTACATCGCCGCATTCGATGGCTCGAACTGGAGTGCCCTGGGCGATGGCGTGTCCGCGTCGAGTCCCAGTGAACAGAATCCGCCGGTGCGGGCGATGGAAGTATGGGACGGCAAGCTGGTGGTGGGGGGCGCGTTTGATGGGGCGGGCGGGGTGATGTCTTCGAACGTTGCGGTTTGGGACGGCATCGAGTGGAGTTCCCTGGGATCCGACGGCGGGAATGGAGTGGATGGACCGGTGCGCAAGTTTCAGGTGGATGCGGCCGGAGATCTGGCGGTGGGCGGTGCCTTTCGCGTGGCCGGTGGGCAGTCGAACGCGTTTCTTGCCCGCTGGGATGGAACGCAATGGGACACCTACGGGGATGGCCTGTACTTCAATAACAACGGCGGACGGGTGGATCGGGTTCTCCGCGAAGGGAACGACCTGTATGCATTGGGAATCTTTACGACGGACGATCAACCGGACCCGCCCACGAGGTACCTGCTTGCGCGTTGGGACGGGAGCGCCTGGCACAACCTGCCCGCCATGGGGGGATTGGTGCATGACTACACCATCAGCGGCGGTGAGATCTACCTCGCCCAGAAAATCCCCGGCGGCGGCGCCCGTTCAGGGATTCAACGACTCGAGGGGGAGACATGGAAGACGCTGGGAATGGGTTTGGATGCGGAGGCCTGGACCTTCGATCCGGGACCGCCCGGTGAATTTGCCATGGGTGGACCGTTCAACTACGGCGGGCGACTTCACTCACCACGCCTGCTCCAGTTTATCGACGGCGCGTGGTCGCGCGTTGAGAGCCCGGACAACCGGCCGGTGTATGCCTTCTCAAGGAATGCAGCCGGCGAATTCCTGGTGAACGGTTGGAGGCAGGAAGGGATCGACTGGACGCTGATGGGCGAGGGCCTGCCCGAAATCCAGTGGATTCATCACCATTCCCGGGGTCCGTGGGCGCAGGTGCAGTCGGGAATCGAGGTTTACGTGGGCGGAGGTTTTGGAGTCATGCGATGGAACGGTTCGACCTGGGTTCCGCTTGGAACGGGATTCTCCGGCGGCTGGGTGAACGCGCTGGTCATGCGCCGCGGGGAACTGTATGCCGGCGGCAGTTTCACCAACGTCAGCGGCAAACCCATCCTCAACCTGGCACGCTGGGACGGTCGCGAGTGGCAGCAGGTCGGCGGAGGAGTTGACGCGGAGGTCCGGGCGCTGGCGTTCCTCGGAGACGAACTGGTTGTGGGCGGCCGAATCACAACGGCCGGGGGAACGGCTCATTCCCGACTGGCGGTGTGGAACGGCTCGGACTGGGAAGCGCTGGGCGGCGGCGTTGCCGGCGGCGTCAACGCCATCAACTCGATCGACGAATCGCGCACTGTCGTGAATGGCCTGGCCGTGACCGCACGCGGCGATCTCATGGTCGCGGGAAATTTCACCCAGGCGGGAACGCTCCCTGCCCTGCATTGCGCGCGTTGGGACGGCTCCAACTGGCACGCCTTCGGAACCGGACTGGACCGGCCGGCCGACGCCGTGGCTTGTGCCGATGACCGGGTGTTCTTTGGCGGGCCGTTCTCGGAAGCCGGTGGGGTTGCCTCCTCCGGCCTTGCGATTTGGCACGAAACGCCGCTGCCGCTCCTGCTCGACGCACAGGCACCCGAAAGCGTCCTCGCGGGTGAAATGCTGAGTTATTCGCTTTCGGTTGAGAATGTCAGCCCACTGCCTCTGGAAGGAGTGGTTCTGCGGCAACCCTTGCCTCCAGGAACCGAATTCGTGTCGGCCACCGATGGGGGAACAGTGATCGAGGGCGAGGTTGTATGGGAACTCGGTTCCCTGGATGCCGATGCATCTCCAAGCGAAGTCGGACTGACGGTCAGCGTGCAGGCGATTTCAGGGACCATCGAATCACTGGACCACCGTGTGGAAACGGATGGTGTGGGGCCCATCCTGGGACGTCCGATTAGAACCACGGTGGTTCCAGGTGGCGAGCCGCCAGTGATTTCCTTCCTGTCCCCGTCCGAGGGCGCGGAGTTTCCCATTCTCTCGGATGTGACCCTTGCCGTGGAGGCAATGGATTCAGACGGCTCAGTGGAGCAGGTGGATTTTTTTCAAGGGGGGGACCTCCTGCGATCCGTGGCGCAACCGCCTTACGAACTGGTGCTGGAAGACCTCCGGGCGGGAGAGTATGCCTACCGCGTCGTGGCTCGCGATGACCTGGGGATGATCAGTTCCAGCACCATCACATTCCGGATTGCACGTCCGACCAATGATGATTTCGCAAACCGGGAAGCGATCATCGGGATTGAAGCGACCGTCACGGGAGTTAACATATCCGCCACCAGCGAACCGGGAGAACCCGAACATGAAGGTTTCTGGGTGGGAAACTCGGTTTGGTGGTCCTGGACCGCTCCGAGCGCGGCCCTGGTCACCGTGACTACGGCAGGGACAACGTTTCGGAATGTGCTGGGCGTGTACACCGGGGATTCGGTTTCGGACCTCACGCTGGTGGCGTTGGCCAAATACTGGCCGGCATTCGACACCACTGTGACATTTATGGCCCAAACGGACGTCGATTACCAGATCGTCGTTGACGGCGGTTACCCGCCCAGCGAGGGACACGTAACCTTGAGCCTCATGCAGAATATCTTGCCTGAGATCACGATTTCCACCCTGTTCGACCAGGCGGCCGGCAATCAGCCCGGGGTACTCTCGATCATCCCCGAGGTTTCGGACGCCGATGGAACCATCCGCGACGTCCGGTTCTACGTGGACCAGTTCCCGATCGAGACGAGATTGGATCCACCCTATGAACCCAACCCTGTCCTCTTCGCCGGGGGAACCTTCTCCGTAACGGCGGTGGCTTTCGACAACCAGGGATTGTCCACGACGTCGGCGGTGCAAAACGTGACCTCCACGCTGCCGAATGACGATTTTGCCGATCGGATCCCGCTCGCCGGTGCGGGATGGAGTGTATTTGGTTCCACTGAGGGCGCCACCGCCGAACCCGGAGAAAGTCTTGCGAACAACGGCGACCTAAGAAAGTCAGTCTGGTGGAACTGGAAGGCTCCAGCCTCAGGCAGGGCGTTTTTCAACGTGGATGGCCCGGATTACATAAATGGTCTTTTCATCTTCACGGGAAGCTCACTCGGATCGCTTACTGAAATCGCAATCGGTTCACAAAGCAACCCCTCCGCGGCCGCGGTCTCATTTGATTCTGTCGCGGGGACAGATTACATCATCATGCTCGACGGAATGCCCTTCGGAAGCGGAGTCTCAGAGGGTAAATATCGGTTGTCGCTGGTCCTCAACGCCCCCAACAGCCTCTCGCTCCGGGCCATGCCGCGAACATCGGAAGGTTCACAACCCCTTCGGTTGACCGGCGAGATCGGGCAGCGCGCCGTGTTGGAT
>DATKEE010000494.1:0-11989 GCA_035544555.1 Candidatus Methylomirabilota bacterium | reverse complement strand
GATGGATTTCATAGGGATCGTTTCAAATCGTGTTGTCTGATGGACTCATGGGACCGGGATGCCATTCAATTAACGTGATGGGATGCCGCGGGACAAGGCTTAGTTTTCCTCTTAGTTTTCCTCCAGGACTTGCGGTTGATCTTTACCGGGGGCGCCCCTAATTTGCCGCCGCGTGCATCCCGTGGCATTTCAGTTGGGTCGTCTGACAGTCACCTGGTATGGCATTCTCGTGGCCGTCGGCTTCCTGGCCGGGCTGTGGACGGCCAGCCGCCGGGCGCCGCGCGCGGGCATTGCCCCCGAGACCGTCCTGGATCTGGGGCCGTGGCTCATCGTCGGCGCGATTCTGGGAGCCCGTGCCTTCTATGTGATCAGCTACTGGGAGGAGAGTTTCGCCAACGAGCCATGGACGGAGATCTTCATGATTCATCATGGCGGCCTGGTGTTTTACGGCGGATTCATCGGCGCCGGTCTGACGTACATGGTGTTCGTCCGATGGCGCCGGTGCCCCTTCTGGAGCTTGGCGGATGTCATCGCGCCCAGCATCGCCCTGGGGCACGCCATCGGCCGCCTGGGTTGTCTGATGAATGGATGCTGTTACGGGAAGGCGTGCGACCTGCCCTGGGCCATCCATTTTCCGCTGGTCCCCGAGACCGGCGGAGCGGGCGTGCATCCCACTCAATTGTACGAGGCGGCGCTGAACCTGGGCTTGTATGCCGCGCTGGCCTGGCTGTTCCGCCGCCGTCCGTTCGATGGCGTCGTGTTCGCCGGCTACCTGGTCGCTTACGCCGTGCTGCGTTCGTTTGTCGAGTTGTTCCGCGGGGATTACGCGTCCACCCAAATCGTGGGCGGCCTGACGCCGGCGCATTGGATCAGTGTGGCCTTGTTCGCCGCAGGGTTGCTGCTCTTCTGGAAACTCCCGCGCCGCGCGTCCCGCCAGGCCTGACCGCCTCCAGTCCCGATGCCCATGGGCCCCCCGCCAATCCTCATTGCCGGTCCCACCGCCTCGGGGAAGTCCGCCATCGCCCTCCAGCTCGCCGCGCACACGGGCGGCGAAATCGTTTCGGTCGATTCCATGCAGGTCTACCGGGGGCTGGACATCGGAACCGCCAAACCGGAACCCGGCCAGCGGCGTCGCGTGCCGCATCACCTGATCGACATCGTCGATCCGGGGGAATCATTCGATGCGGTGCGCTTCGCGATTCTGGCGCGCGCGGCCATCGCCGATATCCAGACGCGCGGGGCCACGCCCATCCTGTGCGGTGGAACGGGGCTTTACTTCAAGGCGTTGCTCGCCGGTCTGGGGGAGGCTCCTCCGGCCGACCCGAGTCTGCGCCGCGAACTCGAACAGATTCCGCTGCCGCAATTGCTCGATGAACTGCGCGCGCGCGATCCGGATACCTGGAATCGTCTCGATCGAAACAATTCGCGGCGCGTGCTGCGGGCCGTCGAGGTGCTCCGCCTGACGGGCAAACCCTTCTCCGCGCAGCGTTCGGACTGGGCGGACGCGCGCGGGCTGACGATTGGGAGGTTCGTCGCGTTGGAGAGGGAGGCGACGGATTTGCGACGTCGCGTGGACGATCGTGTCGAGGAAATGTTCCGGCGCGGACTGGTCGGGGAGACGCGCCGGTTGTTGACGCTCGGTCTGAGGGAAAGTCCGACGGCCCGGCAGGCGCTGGGCTATCGTCAGGTGATCGAGCACCTGGAGGGGAGGCGTTCACTGGCGGAGACGATTCAACTGATCAAGACGCGCACCTGGCAGTTTGCGCGCCGGCAGAGGACGTGGTTCCGGCATCAATTGAATCCGGAGTGGATCCATGTTCCCCCCGATGAACCGGCTGAAGTCACCGCCGGCCGGATCCCCGGCAAATCCGGTCCCGGTCACGCTTCAATGCAACTCGGGGGAATCCCCACCGGCTGAAAACTTCACACCCGCCGGAATCGTGCTATTCTATGCGCCGGCAAGAGACTGGAATTTGAAAGCACTCATCGAGACAGCCAATCAAAAGACCGAGCGCGTGTTCCTCGTCGGCGTGGAACTGAACAACCGTTCGGCGTGGGACATGCGGGATTCGCTGGACGAACTGGCCGAACTGGCCGCCGCGGCCGGCGGGGAGGTGGTTGCCCAGGGAACGCAGAAGCTGGGAACTCCCGTGGCCGGCACGTTCATCGGCACGGGCAAGGCCGGGACCTTCGCCGGGGAATGCCGCCGGCAGCAGGTGGACACGGTGATCTTCGACGATGAATTGACGCCCGCCCAGGGGCGCAACCTCGAGGCGGTGTTCAACTGCAAGATTCTCGACCGCACCTCGCTGATCCTCGATATCTTCGCGCAACGCGCCCAGACGCGGGAAGGCAAGCTTCAGGTCGAACTGGCGCAATTGCAGCATCTGCTGCCGAGGCTGACGCGGTTCTGGAGCCATTTGTCGCGTCAAAAGGGCGGCATCGGGATGCGCGGCGAGGGCGAAACCCAGTTGGAAACCGACCGGCGCCGCGTGCAGGAGCGGATCACGCGCATCGAGGAGGAACTGGACCTGGTCCGGCGCCAGCGCGGCACCCAACGCCGCGGCCGGCAGCGCAACCTCTGGCCGCTGGCCTCCATCGTCGGTTACACGAATGCCGGCAAATCCACCCTGCTCAACGCCCTCACCGGCGCCGCCGTGATCGAGGAGGACAAGCTCTTCGCCACGCTCGATCCCACCACCCGCCGGCTCCGCCTGCCCACCAATCAGAACGTCCTGCTGACCGACACCGTCGGGTTCATCCGCAAACTCCCGCACGGCCTGGTCGAGGCGTTCAAGGCGACACTCGAGGAGGTCGTGCAGGCCGACCTCCTGGTGCACGTCGTGGATTTGAGCCATCCCCGGGCGGAGGATCAGATCGTCGCTGTCAACCGTGTGCTCGAGGAGATCGAGGCGGCCGGCAAACCGACCGTGATGGTCTTCAACAAGGTGGACCGCTTTCCCAATCGCGATCACCTGAACAAATTTCTTGAACACTTCCCGCACGGCGTGGGAGTCTCCGCCAGAACCGGGGAGGGAATTCCGGAATTGCTGGCCGAGCTGGGCACCCAACTGCGTCCCGTGCGGGACTACGTGGAACTCGAAGTGCCGCATGACGCCGCCGCCATCATGGCGCGGCTGCACGAGGTGGGACAGGTGGTGGAGCGCGATTACGCGGGCGAACACGCCCGTTTCAAGGCGCGCATTCCGCCCTATCTGCGCCCTGAATTCGAGCCGTTCGTGGTGCGGGAATTGAACGGCCGGCCCGACGAAACCGGCATCCGCAAGGAGTGACCGCGCGCGGACCCTCCGCCGGTGAACGATCCAGGGAGGATCACCGGCATGGAATCACACACACCCATCAGGGAAATGGCCGCCTGCGACCGGCCCCGCGAACGCCTGGCCGCCCAGGGCGCGGACGCCCTCCGCAATGCCGATCTCATCGCCATCCTCCTGCGCACCGGCACCCGCGGCGCCTCCGCCATTCACATCGCCGAGCAACTCCTCGCCCGCTTCGGCTCCCTCGAAAGCCTCGCCAGGGCCTCCCTCGATGAAATCCGGCAGAAGGGCATCGGCCGGGACAAGGCCATCGCCTTGAAGAGCGCTTTCACCCTCGCCCGCCGCATGGCCGGTGAACTGCGGACCGAACTTCCCCTGCTCGACACCCCCGAACGCATCGCCGATCTCCTGCGCGAGGAAAACCGCGTGTATGCCGTCGAGAACTTCCAGGTCGTCCTGCTCAACACCCGGCGGCGCCTCATCCGCGTGGAACGCATCTCGCAGGGAACGCTCGACACCCTGCTCGTCCATCCGCGCGAGGTCTTCAAACCCGCCATCACCGCCAACGCCTCCGCCCTCGTTCTCGTCCACAACCATCCCAGCGGCGACCCCGCGCCCTCGGAGGCCGACATCAAGGTGACGCGCGATTTGATTCGGGCCGGCCAGCTCCTCAAGATCGAGGTGCTCGACCACATCATCCTCGGCCGCCGCACCGAGACGCGCGCCAGGGACTACGCCTCCCTGCGAGAACTCGGCTATTTTTATTAGCCTCGGAGCAAGTCAGGCAACGGGGCGGTTCTTCAAGAGCGAAGCAACTGACGACCGTTATCACCGATGGAGTTTGGACATTTAGCCGGCTCGACTTTACCGCAAACTTTACCGCAAACTCTGCTTGCGTTTGTAGCGTCACACGCCGAGTCGGGAGGCGAAGCCGATGTTGTCTCACCGGAAGAGCGGAGGGTTCGGCAGTGAAAGCCGCCCGGAGTGGATTCCACCAGTTCGCGGTAAAGATTGCGGTAAAGTTCAACCACCTGTCTGAAAAGTCCGATCTCCACGGCGTTCTGGAAGCGGCCTTTCGCATTTCCGCATTCCCATGACTTCCCGCCCATGCTAATTCCTCCCCGCGATGATCCATCCCACGGCCGTTGTCCACGCCGGTGCCACCGTCGATCCCTCAGCCGAAATCGGACCCTTTTCGGTGATCGACGAGCACGTGGTTGTCGGCGCGGGTTGCCGGGTCGGGCCGCATGTTCATCTCACCGGATGGACGACCCTGGGGACGGGCAACCGGTTTCACAGCGGCTGCGTCATTGGCGATGCCCCGCAGGATCTGAAATACCGCGATGAACCGACCGAATTGCGCATCGGGGACGACAACGTGTTCCGCGAGCACGTCACCGTGCACCGGTCCGCGAAGGTGGGTGAGGCGACGCGGATCGGTTCGCGGAACTTCCTCATGGCCAACAGCCACGTGGGGCACAATTCCGAACTTGGCAACCACGTCTTCCTCGCGAACGGCGCGCTGATCGCCGGGCATGTCCACATTGGTGACCGGGTGTTCATCTCCGGCAACTGCCTCGTCCACCAGTTTGTGCGCATCGGCACCCTGGCCCTCATGCAGGGAGGCGCCGGCATCGGAAAGGATCTGCCGCCCTTCACCATTGCGCGGGGAATCAATGGAATATGCGGGCTCAATGTCATTGGACTGCGCCGCGCCGGATTCACCCCCGAACAACGCCTGGAACTCAAGCGCCTCTACCACGCCCTTTTCCGCGGTGGCCGGAAATTCTCCGACGCCCTCGCGGCCGCCCGGATGGAGTTCACCGGGGAAACGGCGCGAACCCTGATCGACTTCGTTTCGGCTGGAAAACGCGGGATCTGTCTGGATACGGGAACTCAGGAGGACGGGGAGGAGGATGCCTGAACCAGGGCACCACCGGCACCCGGCGTTGGAAACCCGATACAGGGACGAATGCGCGTCCGCGTCCCGGCCTCATCACCAGATCCGCGTTCCACCCAAAATCGGCGGGAACGTTCATTTGACTAACTTCGAGCGCTCGACTATTACAGGCCGGTCGGTTACACGGAGAGCGATCAACCCACATCATTTTATGCCCAGTAAATCCACCGAGAAATCTGCCCCGGCAGAATCCAAAACCAGTGAAAACAGCAAGGCCACGGCGGCCCGGCAGCGCGATCTCGACGCCGCCATCAGCAGCATCACCAAGACGTTTGGCGATGGCAGCATCATGCGGCTCGGCGACGCCCGGGCATTGACCCGCATCGAAGTCATCCCCACCGGCGCGCTGGCGGTCGATCTTGCCCTCGGCGTCGGCGGCCTCCCGCGCGGACGCGTGGTCGAAATCTTCGGCCCGGAATCCTCGGGCAAGACGACGCTGATGCTCCATGCGATCGCCAACGCGCAGAAGAGCGGCGGACTGGCGGCGTTCATCGATGCCGAGCATGCGCTCGATCCCGCCTATGCCCGGCGGCTGGGCGTGAACCTCGATGATCTGCTTGTCTCCCAGCCGGACAGCGGCGAGGAGGCCCTGACCATCTGCGAAACACTCGCCCGCTCCAACGCCCTCGATGTGATCGTCATCGATTCCGTGGCCGCGCTGGTACCGAAGTCCGAGCTCGAGGGCGAGATGGGCATGGCCACCATGGGCATGCAGGCGCGCCTGATGAGCCAGGCCCTTCGCAAACTCACCGCCATCCTGCACAAGGCCAAAACCACCTGCATCTTCACCAACCAGCTCCGCGAGAAGGTCGGCGTCATGTTTGGCAATCCGGAAACCACCCCCGGCGGCAAGGCGCTCAAGTTCTACGCCAGCGTGCGTATCGACATCCGCCGCAAGGACACCCTCAAGGATGCCTCCGGCAATGCCATCGGCAACCACGTCAAGGTCAAGATCGTCAAGAACAAGGTCGCCCCACCCTTCGCCGAGGCCGAGTTCGACATCCTCTACAACCAGGGCATCAACAAGGAGGGCAGCATCCTGGACGTCGGCGTCACTTCCGGGGTCGTCGAGAAGAAGGGCGCCTGGTTGCAGTTCAACGGCGAATTGATCGGCCAGGGCAAGGAGGCCGCCCGGCAGGCGCTGGTCGAAAAACCCGAACTCGCCCAAAAAATCGTCGCCGCCATCCTCGCCAAACGCGACGCGCCCATGCCTTTAACGAAGTGATCGGCGTTGTTCAATTTTGGACACGATGAACCTGAATGTTACCGGTCATATGAATTCCTGACCCCGGAGACTGGGCACGCTCCCATCGAATCGAGCACACTTCATGCGCTCCCTCCACGCTCTCAATCCCGCTCATTCTCTCCAAACCCATGAGGCGTTGGGGATTGGGAGCAGAATGATGATTCAGAGCGGAAATCCATGTTTTTTCCTGAAACTTGGTGCGACCCGTGCTAAGATTCGCCGTCGGGCGTCGCGGAGCGGGACCTTTCGAAATTCAACCGCTGCCGCGCCGCGCATGAAAGACGTGACCAGGTTTATACCTGGCAGGAGTATCGCCAGGAGAGTGTCACCCATCGGGAATCGGCTTATGCCAGACCTCTTTTGGCATCTCAGTTTGACGCTGGTGCTGACGTTCTCAGCGGCCGGATATTTTCGTTGCCGCTGGGTCTTCCGGCGTTACGGGCGGCTGCAACCGGATCAGTTGCTCGACAAATGCCGGCACGTCTATGGCCTGCTTCCCATCCCCGCCCTGCTGCTGCTCGCCCATTGCTACCTGAACGAACGATACGACCGCCAATGGTCGCTGCCGCCGGTCATTGAGTTGTATTACCGGTCGATCACCTGGGCGCTGCTGCAAACCATCCTGTCCTACGTGTTCAGTCTCGCCGCCACCGGGTTCTGGCTCGCGCGCCATCCCGGCCGCTGGCCCATCCTCACCAGCGCCCTGTTCATGGTCGGCACCATCCCGTTCTTCGCCTGGTGCGATCAGGCCCGTTTGGCGCCGAAACCCATGACCGAGCACCTCACCCAGGATCACATCATTCTTCAAAGCCATGACTCGACCTGCGTGGCCGCCTCCGCCGCCAATGTCGCCACCCTCCTGGGCATGCCCATGACCGAGCGCGAGATGGTCGAACTCTGCGGCACTACCGAGGACGGAACCTCCCCCGCCCAGCTCATTCATGCCATGCGTCTCCTCGGCATTCAGAGCCGCAAGGTTTCCGTGAGCGACGCGGACTTCCACCGCGTTCAACCCCCGGCGATCTTCTTCGTGGACAACAACGCCCACGCGGTCGTGTTTGTCGGCGGCATCGATGACTACGCGGAGATCTGGGATCCCAGTGACGGCCGCAAGTTCATCAGCCGGGATCGGCTCCGCTCCTCGTGGCCGGGCAGGGCCGTCGAGTTCAGGCGGCGCGGTCCGTATCAGGCGCCCGCAATGATCGTCCCGCCCTTCCGTCAAGACTGGTCGCTTCATGAGGCTCATCGAACCGGGGACGAAAACCGAATTTGAGGGTTACTACGCCCTCCGCTGGCGCGTCCTGCGCTCCCCCTGGGGCGGCGCCCCCGGGAGCGAACGGGATCCCACCGACGACGACAGCCTCCACTTGATGCTGATTGATGACGGCGATCAACCCCTGGCCGTCGGCCGGTTGCACTTCAATTCCACGGAGGAGGCCCACATTCGTTTCCTGGCGGTGGAGGAACATTGCCGGGGCAGAGGTCTGGGACGGCGGTTGATGGCGGCATTGGAGGAACGCGCTTCCGCGCAAGGCGCCCGGCGGGTTGTGTTGGACGCGCGCGAGAACGCGGTCTCCTTTTACCTGAGGCTGGGCTATGTGGATGAAGGACCCGTTGGCGTCAGGTTCGGGAACATTCCCCACCGTCGGATGATCAAGACCCTCCCGGATACGTGAGAATCAGCAGCAGAATGCCCAGCGCGATCCGGTACCAGCCAAAGCCAATGAACGTATGGGACTGCACAAATCGCAGGAGCCATTTGACCACCAGAAAAGCCGTGACGGCCGATATGACGGTTCCCAGCAGCAACATTCCCCAGTGGACCACTTGATCCGGCGGGGGTTCGCGCAGAAACAGGAAGGTTTCCAGGGCGCCCGCCGCGAGCAGGGTCGGGATGCCGACGAGGAAGGAGAATTGAGTGGCGGCGGGGCGGGTCAGTCCGAGGGCCAGGGCGATGAGGATGGTCGTTCCCGAACGAGACGACCCCGGAAACACCGCGGCGAACAATTGTCCCAGCCCCACGGCAATGGCGATGGTCCAGGTGACGTTCTCGTTGAGCGGGCGGCCCCGCAACCAGCCCTCGACGGCGAGGATGACGATCCCGCCCAGCAACGTCGCCCAGATCACGGGTCCCGCCTCCTCCGCCAGCCGCAAGTCGAATTTTTTCATCAGCAATCCGCCAATGCCGGTGACCACAAACGCGGCGGTCAGTTTCAAGAGGTAATCCCGGGTGGCCGGTTCCTGCCAGGTCAGCGCCAGATGACGCACCTTGGTGGAAAACGCCGCCAGGACGGCCAGGACCGCGCCCGACTGGATCACGATGTTGAACAGGTCGGATTGCCGCGGCAACCAGCCGGTGTTCTGCACGATCAACAAATGGCCGGTGGAAGAGATCGGGAGAAACTCCGTCACGCCCTCGATGATCGCGAGGAGGACCACGACCAGCCATTCCGGTAGCGCTGCTGAGGCAAACATCCGGTCGTTAGACGACAAAACCGCCTCAAAGACAAGCGACAAAGCGATTCAGGTGAGGGACCGCGGATGTCGCCGATGGTCGCGGATAAGGGCACCGGTCAGATCAAGAGTTGGTATAATCCTCGGTTTCCACCCGGCCTGAATTCATACCCGCCTGAGCACGGAGCGGGGGGTACGGCCCTCGGAAGCGACAGGAATCATCGGGGTCGGTATCGCTACCGGTATCGGGATCGAGTGCAAGCAAGAACAGAGTTCTGGACACGGGCAATTTGATGTTCCACATGAAGAAGCGGCAAGGAAGGGACGGAACAGGAATCGATTGCGATACCGATACCGACAGTGATTCGTTCACCCGAAATCCGCGGTTTCCACCCAGCCGGAAGAATGGCCATTTCATGCTCTGTGGTAAGGGGGTTTACGTAGCCGGGGCCGGCGAATTTTGCTTCTCTTGCAAGAGGGATGAACTAGGCTTGACCCGCCCACAATAGGAATCCGCAACCCGGAGAAAGCTCATGAAGAAAATACTCTGCACCTTGGCCGTCGCGTTGACGAGCGCCGTGCTGTTGAACGCACAGACGTACGATTTCACCCTGACTTTTGAACCCGAGGGTGGCGGCGGTCGCACCGGTTCCGGTGGCGGGACACTGACCTTGGATGCGGGCGCCAGTACGCTGACTTTCAATGACATCACCTGGGAGGGGATCTCCAGTGATTTCACAGCAACTCACATCCACGGACCGACCGCCCCGGGTGGAAATGCCGGAGTGCTTTATGGATTGTCTCCGACGTATATGACTTTGAATCCAGACAACCGATCCGGCACGTTTTCCGGGACATTGCCGTTCGTGGACGACCCAAATGGCAGCGGCTTCACAGTCAGCGAACAGCTCGATCAAGTGTTGGCCAACATGTGGTACATCAACATCCATTCCGACGACTTTGGTGGTGGGGAGATTCGCGGCACGATCGAACTGGTGCCCGAGCCTTCCACCTTTGCCCTGCTCGGTCTGGGCGCCGCCGGTCTGGTGTGCTGGAGATTCCGGCGTCGGCATTGATCCCTTTTCCCGGACCCCATCGCAGCGCGCAAGCCTGCGATCTTTGCCAGCCAGGCAGTTCATGACTGCCTGGCTTTTTCATTTCCGGCGCGCGGGGTTCACCCCGCTTCAACGTTCCATAGCCAAACCGATGCCCGATCTCCCTCACCCTCGACGCTCATTCCCCGTGCTCCATGCGCCTGTAGCTGGCAACCGTTTCCTGGGGGCGTGGATGCGTCCGAGCGGTGTTCGGAGAAGTGGGTGCGGTGAGGTGACTGGACGTTGAAGCGGGGTGAACTCCGCGATACCTTCTCCTTCCACTTTCACCCCTGATCCCCCCCCACATCCTTGAGCCTTTATCCTTTATACTTTATACTTCTTCCTTCTTCCCCTCCCCGGATTGATCATCGTCGTTCACGCCGAAATTTGGGTCCAGTTCCCGCAGGATCTCCTGACGCGCGTGGTTGAGTTCCACATTGGAACGCTTCAGAACCCGGGCAACAACCCCCTCCCGATCGCTGAGCAGGCCGAGAAGCAGATGTTCGGTGCCGATATACGTGTGATGCAGCGTCGCGGCCTCCTTCTTTGCCAATGAAAACACCTCCTTCACGCCCGGGCTAAAGGGGGGTGACTCAATCGGCCCGTTGCCACCGCCACGATCGACACACCGCTCCACCTCCTGGCGCAGCGACTCGAGTTCCACGCCGAATCTCTTTAGCACATTGACGGCGACGCCCTGACCCAGCTCCATCAAACCCAGCAGCAGATGTTCGCTGCCGAGAAAAGGATGGTTCAACCGGACCGCATGCTTGTGGGCGAGGTCCACCATCGTTTGAGCCCGGGGTGTGAAATCCCCCTGTAGATCTGTAAAATCGATTCCTGGATGCCCGGAGGCGGCCTCCTTCAGTTTCTTAAGCCATGCTTTGAACGAGTTCATTCGAGTGGGACAAGGGGGAAAGGATAAAGGCTAAAGGATAAGGGCTAAAGTCCAAAACGGCCTGGGTTCCTGGCGTGCGCTTTGGCATTTATCCTTCTGCTTTTCACACAACCCCCAGGATCCAACCCTCAACCTGTGCCAGTGTACGTTCTACGGGCTCCAGCGGCGGGTCCAGAAATCGCGCCAAGGAATCAGCCAGGTCGGCGCGTCGCAACCATGCTGCCGCAACGCACGCCGCCTGCTGGTCGGGGTCGCGGCCCTCAGCCGGGAGCCGCCCTATCCAAAGTGACGGATAAACCTCCGCGACCACCGAGCGCCCAGCCGGGATTTTCCAGCCGTCAAACGGCCAGAAATGAACCCGATCCCCGCACTGTCTCTGGATGAACCGCAACCATGGTAGTCCCGCGTGCGTGGAGTTCGCCACCTGACCCTGCATGTCGAACTGAAACACCGACTTGGCCGTTGCCGTCCATCGTTCCGTCAATCGCAACTGTTTCGCATCCCCCTGCCGCTTTGCGCCCTGTCCGCAGTTGCCGTCCCGCACATCCCTCACATAGATGTGATCCTGGTCCGTCGGCCAATGCTTCTGAAAGTCGTCCAGGAACGCGGGCCAGTCCGGTGGGAGCCCGTGCTTCTCAAAATATTGGATCGGAAACGAAAAGGCGTGATCGATGCCGACCAGCGTGGGCTTTTTCTCCGACAACCGTTCCACGAGCCACTCGGCAACACCCTTCCGCGTCCAGTATTTGCGTGGGCTTGCAGGCGGCAACACCTCCCCCGGCGGTGTCAACCAATCCGCCTCATACACCCGCAACCCTTTCAAACTCGAAGTGGGCGTTTCCGCGCCGGAGTAATCGATACCGATGTAACGCTCAAATAGCGGCATGGATCACAATTTCCCCTTGAAGGCTCGATCCAGGATGGCGGGAAGCAACGCGTCCAACTCGGCGGCGGTTTCGGCTTGCAGACGCTTCAGCGCGTCCACCTTCGCCTGCAACGCGTCCAGTTCGGCCACGATCCGGCGTTGCTCGGGGAGTGGGGGGACGGGGACTACGAATG
>DATKEE010000493.1:0-10189 GCA_035544555.1 Candidatus Methylomirabilota bacterium | reverse complement strand
CGGGACCCGGGCAAAAGGACCGCCGCCCGGAGGGTTTTCCCGGAAAAGGTTCTCTGGCTTCGTTGCTCCTTGGTCACAGAGCGAAGGCTATGCTCCCGCGTCGCGCCTCGCCAGAGAGCCTTTTCCGGGAAAACAGGACCCCTTCGATTTTTAAAACAGGCTCTCAGGAACAAAAGGTCAATCGCGCCTGCGCCACCAGAACATACGCTCCAGTCCCGTCCGATTTGGATAGGATGGCGGCACCCATTCTTCGAGGAGATTGAAATGGGGGCGGAAACGTTCCAACACCTCGTCGCGCGTGGTGCCAAAGGGAGGGCCGTCCTTGTCGGGAATCAGGTAATGGACGGCGAGGAACTGTCCGGAGGGCTTCAACCAGCGGAGGACCGCCTCGACATACTGGTCGCGTTGCGCGGGATCGATGGCGCAGAACAGGGTGTGTTCGAACAGCCAGTCGAAGGTTTCCGGTGGGGGATCGGCAAGAAAATCCAATTGGAGGAGGCGCACGGCCGTGCGCAGCCCGGAGGCGCGATGCGCCGCGAGCCGGATGGCGCTGGGTGCGATGTCGCAACCAGTGGTGGTGAAACCGGCCCCGGCCCAGGCGCGCGCGTCGTGTCCCGTGCCGCAGCCGGGCACACAGACCAGGCCGCGTTCGAGATGAGGGTGACGGGCGAGGAAATCGACGAGGCCGGGGGAGGGGGCGCCCTTTTCCCAGGGCGTGTCGCCGGTCTGGTAGCGGATTTCCCAGTGGGTTGGGTTCATGGTTAAAAAGGTTGCCCCTGCTTCGGGAAAACGATAGGTGTAGCCGATCATTCCGACTATGAAAAAACTGAATCTGGTTTCGTTGACAGCGATTGTCGCCCTTGGCTGTGTGGGAGCGGGCGCGGCAGAACCGACCAAGATCATTCCGGTGGGGAACCGTCCCGAGAGCGTCACGAAAGGTTTTGGCGGGCGGTACTACGTGACCGTGATGATGGGTCAGGAGGAAGGGGACGGAGTCATCCGGGTGATCGATGGCGACATTGCGAAGGATTTTGCCACGGGCATGGACGAGCCGAAGGGGATCGGATTCACGGGCAGCCACCTGGTCACGACCGACGTGAAGAAGGTGTGGAAGGTGGATCAGGGCGGGAACAAGAGTCTGCTGGCAGACGAGGGATCCTTCCCGGTGCCGGTGAGCTATCTCAATGACGTGGCCGTCGCCGGAGGGGGGCGTTACGTCTATGTCTCGGACATGGGGGCGAACACGAAGATGTTTGGTCCGGACGGGCTCTGGCCGCCCGGCAGTCCGGAGGCCAAGGCGCTTCCCGCCATCGGCCGCATTTTCCGCATCAACATGGCGGACGGCGAGGTCAGCGTCTTCGTGAACAATTCGGTGGATTGGCCCACGCCCAACGGCATCACAGTGCGGCGGGACGGGACGGTGTATTTCGTGGATTTCTTCACCGGCAATCTGATGGAGAAGGGCCGCTTTCAGCCGAAGATCATCCGCACGGGCTTTCGCGGGGGGGACGGCATCGAGTTCGATCCCAAGGGCAATCTCTACATCTCGAGCTGGACGCGCGGACAGGTCTGGTTGATCGAGCAGAATCCCACCGGGCACAATCCGAAGGTGGTCATTTCCGGATTGCGGTCGGCGGCGGATTTTTACCTGGATGCTCCGGAGAAGCGGCTGGTGATTCCGGACATGATTGCCGGCACGATCATTTACCTGCCGATCGAATACTGATCCGGCCTTTGCGTTCGCGCGCCGGACGCGTTTAGGCCGCGATTTTCCCGTCCACCAGATGCACCTGACGGGGGGCGCGTGCGGCGACCTCGTTGTCGTGGGTGGCGACCAGCAGGGTCACCTGGCGTTCGCTGACGAGCGAGCAAAGGAGGTCGATGATTTCGTCACCCGTGCGGGTGTCGAGATTCCCCGTGGGTTCATCCGCGAGCAGCACATCCGGTTCATTGATCAACGCGCGGGCGATGGCAACGCGTTGTTGTTCGCCCCCGGAGAGTTCATAGGGGCGATGGTCCAGTCGTTCCGCCAGACCGACGCGTCGGAGCAATTGTTCCGCGCGAGCGCGGGCCTCGGCCACCGGCGTCCGGGCCATGCGGGCGGGGAGGATGACGTTTTCGAAGGCGTCGAGCTCGGGAAGGAGATGATAGGCCTGGAAGACGAACCCGATGGTGCGGTTGCGAACCCGGGTGAGGGTGATGTCGCCGAGACGGGCGAGATTCTTGTCGCCGAGCCAGATTTCTCCGCGATTGGGGACATCGAGTCCGCCGAGCAGGTGGAGCAGGGTGCTTTTGCCGGCACCCGAGGCGCCGGAGAGGGCGAGGAACTCGCCGCGTTGGACGTTGAGATCGACGCCGCGCAGGACTTCGATGGAGCGTCGTCCCAAGGTGAAAGTTTTGAAGACGCCGCGGGCGGAGAACAGGAACTCACTCATGATGGAGGGCCTCGACGGGGTTGAGCCAGGCGGCTTTGAGGGCGGGCAACAGGCCGGCCAGGATGCAGATCACGAGCGACCCGCCGCAGATCAGGGCGATGTCCATGGGCACGATGAGGACCGGCAGATCGTGGATTTTGTAAATGCCCACCGGCAACAGGTCGCGTCCGGTGAAACCATTCATGAAATGGAGAAACTCGTTGCGGTAATGGATGGCCAGCATACCCAGGGAGAAACCGCAGGCGACGCCGACGATGCCCACGAACACGCCCTGGCTGAGGAACACTCCGAGCACCTGCCCGCGCGAGGCTCCAAGCGCCTTCAGGATGCCGATTTCGCGGGTCTTTTGGACGACGAATGTGATGAGGGTGCTCATGATGCCGAACGCGGCGACGATCATGATGAAGAACAACAGGAAGAACATCATGTTCTTCTCGGTGACGAGGGCGCTGAAGATCTCCTCGTTTTCCTCCTGCCATGTCAGGACCCGAAACGCCTGTCCGAGTTCCTGCCGGAGATCCCGTTGCACCCAGGGCGCCCGGAAGGGGTCATGCAGCTTGACATGGATGCCGTGCACGGCGTCGCCCAGTTCATACAGGTCCTGCGCGCTTTCCAGTGAACTGACCACGAAGGCGCGGTTGTAATCGGCGAACCCGACATCAAAGATGCCGCTGATGGTGTATTCGGTCGGCAGGCGGGCGGACTTCGCGTCCTCGGGATTGTCGGCGAATTCCTTGAAGTTTTGCGGGGAATAAATGAGCAGGCGATCTCCGACGCCCAGCGGCATGCCGTCGGCGAATCCGCTTCCAATGATCAGGTCGCGATAGCCGGGATCGAAGGATCCGACGAGGAGGCTTTCCGGCAGGACCGAGACCGTTCCCTCGAGTTCGGGATCGACCCCGCGGAGGAAGGGGACGAAAAAGAATTCCTTGCCGGAGTCGGTGATGGTTTTGGCGAGGACCTGGGCCAGAACATAGGGGGCGGCTCCGGCTACTTCCGGGTGGCGGTGAGTTATGTCCAGGACGCGGCGGTAATCCTCGACCAAGCCGGAGCCCGGGCCCATGGAGTCGGCGGTGACGCGCAGGTGGGCGTTGAAACCGAGAATCTTGTCGCGCCATTCGCGGTCGAATCCGCTCATGACGCTGATGACGACGATGAGGACGGCGACGCCCAGCATGACCCCGATGATGGAGATCAGCGTAATGACCGAGACATACGTGCGCTTCGGGCGGAGATAGCGCAGCATGAGAAACAATTCGTACGGCAGCCGCAACATGTGCGGGGGAGGCTAGTCGTGAGCCGTGGAAGTGTCAACGAACCGGGTGAACGGAGCGCGGCGGGCGGGCGGGCCGTGCTTCGATGAGACGCGACGATTGATTCATCGTTCCTGTCCTCCAGCCCATGCGCCTTCGGCAAGTCAGGGACGCGGTGGAAGGCATCCCTGCCGGGGTTGCGATGGGGGCGGGTGAATTGGGTGGGTGCATGAGGTCGTGGGAGAGTGATCCGACTGACGACGGAGGCTACGGGTTGGGAGGAGCGCGGACAGCTTGTCCGCGCGCGGTGCTGGGCTGAGTCGCGCGGGCAGGCTGGCCGCGCTCCGACGGCGGCGGGCTTTTACGCGACCGTGAGCGGTCCGTCGAACACGGTGAGACTGAGCACCTCGGTCTTTGCGTGGTGAGGGCCGTGTTTTTCCCCTTTGGGCGCGAAGAAGAACGCGCCGGTGCCGTAGGAGACACCGGACTCCTCCCATTCCCCGGAGAGGACGTAGGCGTATTCATTGGCCAGGGGGTGGGCGTGTTCCGGGATGGTGACGCCAGAATGGAATTTCCGAAGAACGACCACCCCGCCGGTGAGGTCGTTCTTGTGGAGGACGAGGAGTTCCACGCCCTCGTAAGGGCCCGGCTGCCAGGGTTGGTCCCGCGAGAGATTCACGTAGGGAAACATGGCGCAATCAAACGCTGCCGGGGCCAAAAGGCAAGTGTCCGTTCGGGAGGGTGGAATGGCCGGTGTGGTTCTAAGCGGGTGAATCACACCCGGAATGGCCGATCGAGGCGCGGATCTTCTTTTGGCGCTTTTCCCGTCGGCGGGCACCGGGTAAGGAAGGCGGGATGTTGATGCGCCTCTCGTCCTGGATGCGGAACTATTCTGCAACTTTTGCCGTGGCCGGGTGTCCTCGGGATGAATAAATGATCTCGAACAGGTCCAGCGGATGACCGATCCACTCCAATTCGAGGCATTCATGAAGAGCTACCAGAACATGGTTTTCACGACGGCGGTCAGATTACTGGGGAGCGAATCGGATGCGCAGGACATCGCCCAGGAGGTCTTCCTGAAGGCGTATGAGCATTTTCCCATGCTTTCCCAAAGCCCCACCGCGGGCGGGTGGCTCAAGACCGTCGCGCGCAACCTGTCCCTCAACCACCTCACCCGCTACCGGGGGCGATGGCGGTTCTTCTCGGAAATGTCGAAAGAGGACGAGGGCGGGGGCGATTACGAGGCGTCGCTCGCCTCGGACAGCGAGACCGACCGGGGCGCGATCCAAGCGGATCAAAGGGAGATGCTGGAGCAGGCGCTGGCAGGATTGCCGGAGACACAGCGGGTGCCGCTGGTGCTGTATCACTTCGAGGAAATGAGCTACGACGAAATCGTGGCGCGATTGCGTGTCTCGATGAGCAAGCTGAAGACGGACATGCATCGTGGACGCGAGGCGCTCCGCCGCAAGTTGCGGATCCGGATGAAGGACGAACTGGAGATGGAAAAATGAGCACTGAACCCGATCCCAGACTGGAGCGGCTGATTCACCGGGAACTGAGGTCCCTGCCGGATCGAGCGGCGCCGGAATCGTTGCTTCCCCGTGTGATGGCGGCCATTCGCGAGCGCCAGAGTCTGCCCTGGTGGGCGCGACCCTGGACGAGTTGGCCGCGCAGCGCGCAGATGGTGTCCTTTCTCCTCCTGCTCGGGGTGCTGGGCGGGCTGGGTTGGGGATGGCCGACGGCTTGGGAGGCTGTCGGTCCGGTGGAGACGGTCGGGGTTCTCGACCGGCTGCTATCGCCGCTGGGGACACTCTGGCAGGGCATTGTCACGGCGGGTGGGGAAGCGATGGCCTATTTGAACGCGGAAGGGCGGCCGCTGCTGTTGATGATCGGAAGCGTGGTGCTCGCCTTGTATCTGTTCTGCATCGGGCTTGGCACGGCGCTGGTCCGTCTCGTTCTGCAATCCCGTCCTCAAAATCTATGAATGGAATCCATTGGAAATGGGCCTTGCTGTTCAGCGTCTGTCTGGCAGCGGTTCCGCAACCGGCCATCGCGCAGGATCCGGCCCCGGTCGAAACGGACGGTGAGGAGCGTGTGGAAATGCGCCGCCGCGGGGACATCGTGGAGATCGGGCGAAACGTCGTGGTGGAGGCTGGCGAGACGTGCAATGAATTGGTCGTCATTGCGGGCGATGTGACGGTGGACGGAGTGGTCGAGCGGGACGTGGTGGTGTTGGGGGGGACGCTGCCTTTGCGCGGGCGGGTGGGGGGGGACGTGGTGGTGGTGGCGGGTTCCGTGGAAGTGGACGGTGAGATCGGGCGGGCACTGACGGTGGTCCTGGGGGATGCGACATTTGGAGGGAATGCCCGGGTGCGGCGGGATGCCGTCATCCTTGGCCCCTTCGAGGCCGATCCCGGGGCGTTATTCGAGTCGGGTCGCTTTGTGCTTCCGTTGGGTGATCACCTGCCGGGATTTGGATGGCTGAAGGACTGGGTGGTGTATGGAGGATTTTACGCGCGGCCCATGCCGATGCGATTGGTGTGGCCGTGGGTGACGGCGGGGGTGTTTGCGATGATTTACATCCTTCTGGCCTTGCTGTTTCCGAAACCGATCATGGCAGGTGTCGCGCAATTGGAGACGAGGCCGTTCAGCGCCTTCTTCACGGGTCTGCTGGTGCTGGTGTTGTTGGGTCCATTGTTGTTGCTGCTGTTGATCTCCGTGGTCGGCATTGTGGTCGTGCCGTTCCTGCTGGCCGCGATGGTGGCGTGCTTTTTCATCGGCAAGGCCACCATGCTCGGTTTTGTCGGCCATCAACTGGGTCAGCAGTTCGGGTCCGTTACTCTGAAGAAACCGGTGGTGGCCGTTCTGACCGGTTCGATCGTCTTCACGCTGATTTACCTGGTTCCCGTGATCGGAATGGTGGCGTGGGGCATTATGACGTTGCTGGGAATCGGCGCGATCTGCCTGGCCGCCACGGTGGGGTTGCGGCGCGAGGAGCCCGCCGTTGAACCCGTGCAGCAGTTGGTTTCCGTCAAGCCCGCTGAGGGTGTTGCCTCCACCGCGCCCGTTGGCGAAAGTCCGGCCATTCCGTCCATACCGGAGGAGACATTGAGTCTTCCGCGGGTGGGCTTCTGGCTGAGATTCTGGGCGCTGGCACTGGATGCGGTGGCGATCGGCGTGGCCTGGACGCTGGTGGGGTTGCAGATCGGCGCGCTGTTCTGGCTGGTGTGGCTGGCGTATCACGTGGGTTTGTGGACGTGGCGTGGCACGACGCTCGGGGGAATCGTGCTGGGCTTGAAGATTGTCCGGGTGGATGGAAGTGAGTTGACGTTTCCGGTGGCCCTCGTCCGCGCCCTGGCAAGTGTCTTCTCCGCCGTGGCGCTGGGGCTGGGTTTCTTCTGGGCGGGCTGGACGCGAAACCGCCAATCGTGGCACGACCGGATCGCCGGCACGGTCATCGTGCGGATGCCGAAGGGAATGTCGCTGATTTGACGGACGCTCAGGGCGTGTTTGAAGAATCATCCTGGGATCGCCGAGTGCCGTTGCGTGTGGCGCCTTTTGACGGTTTGCGCAAGGGGCCGCCTGAAGGCGGGACACCCAACAACGGTTTTCAAAGCAAGCTCTTCAGGGGGCAGCGACGCGATAGAAGACGCTGGGTGAGGTCGGGGCGGGCAGGACCGCTTCGTAATTGCCGCCACCGAGATCATTGACGGTGACTCCGGTGGCCGGTGACCAGGGGCCGTCGATGGCATCCGCCTGATGCACTTCAAAAGTCGCGGCGTTGCCGGACTCGAGAGTGAATCCCAGGGCGAGTTGCCCTCCAGAGATGACCGGCGATTGGGTGAGACGGATGACCGGTGCGACCACCTCGTCGGTGACGGCCACGATAAACGCGGGTCCCCAGGGCAGGAGGTTCTCCCCGGAGAGTTCGGCGCGGACGCGGAGGGAGTGGTCGTCCATGGTGGCGGGTATGAAGTTGAAGGAGGTTCCCGAAGGGACGGCGGTGATCACAAGGTCGAGCAACTCCCGGGCGTTGGAGAGGGTGATGTCGTCGAAGTACCAGCCGACGCCAGGGTCGGTTTGAGGAAAGAAAGTTCCCGAAGTGTGGTCATAGACGAAACGGACGCGAGTTTCGAGATTCGCGAATGCATCGAGTGGGAGGGTTACGAGTTCGAAGCCGGATTGTCCCGAATCGCCCGTGCCGGGGCGACTCCAGAGTTCCTGCCAGGATTCGCCGTCGTTCGTGGAGACCTGGACGCGGGCGACCTGTCCAGCGGTGGCCCAGCCCAGGCGGCTGCGGAAGGAGAGTTCGCTGTCGGCGGACGGACGGAAGGTTGGATTGAGCGTGAGAAATTGATCGGTGGCGGGGCTTGGGTGGGCGAGATGGAAGGAGGCGTTTCCCGAAGCACTGACGGAATTGTCCACGACTGAGTAACCGGGACTGGAAATCACAGTGACGTGATCGAGTCCCTCCTCGGCGCCATCCACGCGGGTGTAATCGACGAGGCGGGTTTGTTCGAAGTGATAAGCGACGGCGGCCGGCACGGGGAGGAACGAATAGGAGTTGATTGCGTTCAGGGTGGCGGGATTGGGTCCGGAGATGACGGGCGGCACGTAGTCGTGGACCAGGTCCACCTTGGCATTCTCCAGACTGCTGAGGGTGATTGTTTCCTGGGTGTCAGGCAGGCCCGGCGCGGTGAAGGTGACGGTATGAGGGCCATCGTCGGGAACGGGGATCGCGTAGCCGCCCGAGTCGGAGGTGATGGTGAAGAATGAGGAAGCCTCGACATTGACCTCGATGCCGCCGATGCCTTCTCCCGGGTCATAGAAGTTGTTACCGTTCAAATCGAAGTAGGCGACACCGGTAATGAGCGGGGTGGCGCCCTGTTGGGTGCCGAAGTCCTGGGTGACCAGTTGAGGGCCGACCGTGTTGCCATTGACAGTATTGCTGCCGAGCACGACGCCGATGCCGACCTCGCGGAAATTGGGGCTGTGGATACTCACGCGATGACCGCGTCCGGCCTGCATGCCACCGGCGCCCCCGGGGCCCCAATCCACGTTGAACCCGGCATGGCCGTGCCAGACGGAATCCGAGTAGGAGAAAACGTTCTCGGCGATGGTGGTGAAGTTGTAACCCTGCGCGGTGATGCGGTCGCTGAGCGTGCTTCCATTGCTTCCGTCGTGGCCCTGGAACGCGTTGTCGAACATGTCCTGGGTATGGAGCCGGGCGGCGGTGGTCAGCAGGGCGTTCATTGCCAGTGGCGGCGCGGGATCGATGGCCGCGAACTCGGAGGCCATGAGATTCAGATCGACGTTGAAGAACTCGTAGGCCGCAAGCACGTCCGGGTCGGTGGTGTCGCGCAGGCGTTCGCCTTCGGCGGTTGGGTTCGCCCGGGCGCGATTGATGAATTCGAGGTAGAGCTGTTCCTCGTCGGTGGGCTGGCCGATCGAGTAGAGGGTTTTGTGACTGTCCTGAAGGCGCGGGCGCGCGGGCACCGGGTCGTCGGGTCGGACCACGACGGGAGGATTGGGTGGGGGCGCGTGCGGGGTGGGGCCGGGGGCGAGGTCCGCCGCGATGAGCAGGGAGGTGACAGGTGCGAAGAGGAGGGACAACACCGCCAGTTGTCCTGCCCGGAAAAGGGTGCGGGGAATCATGGGTCTGAGTCTGGTTGAACGGACTGTTGTGAAGATAGCGCAACGGCCGCTGCGTCGGACACAAAAAATTTCCGGGGTGGGGAGAATACGGAACGGAAAAGAAACTGGCGGCCGGCTTTCACCGGCCGCCAGGTAACAACTCAAGTCAGCGGGACGCCGGACTCGATGAACCCGGCGCGTTCAGGTGGGATCGCTGGGGATTTTTTGCCAGCCCCATGAGGAGGCTGGCGGAGGGGCATACGTAGATTCGGGATCCGAATTTCCGTATTGGCTTCATGCCGAAATTCCAAGCATGAGCCATACCATGGGTTGAATCGGCCTGTTTAGGGGGGCTTCGAACGGCAATGATGGCGATATTTGCACGCGTCATGTCTCCTTTTTGGCAGTGCGGGGAATGCGGGACGTTCCTCCTTCGCCAAGGCTTCCGCCCTCGCTAACGCTACGGCGGACAGGTCGGCGGACAAGTTTCAGGGAAAACTGCAATGGACGAAGCGTTCCTGGAGCTGTTGTTCCCAGCGATTGAGATAACCGAATTGACGGTAGAGTCGTTCGATTTCATCGAGCGGCAGTTCGCCGGCGTCCTGGTGAGCGGGAGCGCCGGCAGTCGCCTCCCAATGCGTGTTCAAGGTTTTCAAGCGTGTTTCCAGATCGCGCTGTGCGGCGCGAATGCCGTCGAGAAGGCGCTGGAGGTTGTCGAGGGCCGGTTGGGCCTTTTCGAACCAGGCGGCCTTGAGGAGGGGGGAAGTCAGGGCCGCGCGCTCCTTCAGCAGGCCATCCAGTTCGCGGCAGGATTCGGCGACGCGCGAGAAGAGCGTCATGGTCTCCTCCGGAATGGAATCGACGCGG
>DATKEE010000492.1:0-7391 GCA_035544555.1 Candidatus Methylomirabilota bacterium | reverse complement strand
GGTCTTCAGGGCCTGGTTGAAGAAGGTGAGCGCATAATCGTAGTTCTGACGCTGGAGGGCGGCCATTCCCTTTTCGAATTGTTCGCGCAACGCGCGCGGGATCTGGTTGAGCGATTTCTCAGGCATAGGTGAACGACTTGCGCAGTGTGGGGCGCGTTACACGGAAAATCCACGAGAAACGACCGGGCGTCAACGATTGGACCACGGGCGGAGGCAGGGTTCACGCGGCGAAAATGCTCTTGCGTGGAGGCGGTGGCGCTGGTTCATTTGGGAGCCCGGGTGCGCTTATGGTGGAATTGGCAGACACGCTACCTTGAGGTGGTAGTGGGGAAACCCGTGCAGGTTCAAGTCCTGCTAAGCGCACCATTTTTTCTTTTTTGGCGCGACACTTCCACGGCGCGGCTCCGGTCAGAATTTCATGAAACGAATCATTCCCATTCTTTTATTGGGACTGCTGGCCTTTGGCTTTTCGGGCTGCCGGACCCAGTATGACATCGTGCTGCAAAATGGTGCCAGGCTGCAGAGCGTCGGCAAACCGAAGTATGACGAGGAAACGGGGTATTACGCTTACAAGGACGCCCTGGGAAACACCAAATACATCCAGCGGATGCGCGTGAAGCTGATCCAGCCCTCCTCTTACTCCGTGGAAGATGAGGATGATTAACCCCCGCGAACTGCCGGGCTGTTGTGGAGTCGCCCGGGCCGCATCAGGATTTCACGAAGCGTTCGACGTATTTGCCGAGGAGATCGGTTTCCAGGTTGACGGGATCGCCCGCGACGCGTTCGCGCAGCGCCGTCACCGCCAGGGTATGCGGAATGATCCAGAGTCTGAAACCCGGCTTTTGAACCGCGGCGACGGTCAGGCTGATGCCTTCCACGCAGATCGATCCCTTGTGGACGACGTAACGCATGATGCCAGCAGGAGCGGAAACATCCAGGAGGTGATCCGCGCCCTTTTTCTCCCAGCGTGTGATGCGCCCCGTTCCGTCGATATGGCCGGTCACGAAATGGCCCCCGAGCCGGGAGTCGGCGCGCAACGCCCGTTCCAGGTTCACGAGCGAACCGTCACGGAGGGAAGGAAAGCTGGTGCGTTTCCAGGTTTCGTGGAGGAGGTCGAATTCGAGCCGTCTGGCGCCCGCCCGTCCGGACACACGGGTGACGGTCAGACAACAGCCATTGACGGCGAGACTGTCGCCGGGTTTGGTTCCGCGGGCGCAGAGGCGGGCCTCCACGCTCAATCGGATGGAGCGCGGTCCCTTGCGAATTCCGCGTACCTGGCCGGTCTCTTCCACGATGCCGGTAAACATGCCGGAGGGATATAACATGAGTGCCGGCGATTGGACATGACGAAGGAGGACCTCACTGTTCATCTCTCCATCGACTGAAGGGGAAGCCTTGCCACGATTGGGGAGAGGGTCAGGGTAAGGGAAAGCAAACTCTTCACACTGCGGAAAAGAACCGCGGATTATGCGAATAACCGCGGATGAACGAATTACTGTCGGTATCGGTATCGGTATCGCAATCGTTTCCTGTTCTGTCCCCCCTGTTCCTATGGAATATCAAACTTCGCCCATCCAGGACGCGGTTCTTGTTTCCTGTCGATACCGATACCGATAGCGATCCCGACCCCGAGGGTTACTGTCAAGGGTGACTGTGGAGGGAGTCGTGGCGTCGGGAGAGGTGAATCGCAAATTACAGATGGACAATCTCACCGGCGGATGCGGGCCTCGAGCAGCAGGTCGGGACCGAGTGTCGTCCAGCGCAAATCATCGAGCTTCAGAATCTCCCGTGGGCCGCGGGCGCCCTCGCCTCCCACCGCTTTGGGGGCGGTTGCGCCGCCCAGAACCTTGGGCGCGTAGAGGAAGGCGATGCGATGGGCTCTCGGCGGAAAAAGGAAGGAGGCATTGGCTTCTCCACCGCCTTCCACGAGCAGATGAGTGATCTCATCCCGGCCCATTTTGCGGAGCAGCCAGGCGATGTCGATCCGGCCATTGCGGGCGGGAGCGACCCAGACGCTGGCTTTCGCCGACAGGGCGGCGACGCGCGTGGCGGGGGCGGACTTCGAGACGACGCACGTGGTCCGATCTGGGGAGAGGTCCGACAAAAGGCGCGCGGACAGGGGGGTGCGGGCATTGGGATCGAGCACGAACCGGCGGAGTCGTTTGCCGGGGACCGGGCCGCCGGGCGAGCCATCCCTTGCGGGCTTGCGGACGGTGAGCGCGGGGTCGTCGGTGATCACCGTGTTGACACCGACGAGTATTGCGTCGGCGCCCTGACGGAGTCGCATGGCAAAGGCGCGCGCCTTCGCACCGGTGATCCAGCGGGACTCTCCGGTGGTGGTGGCAATTTTTCCATCCAGCGTCATGGCGGCCTTCACGATGACGAGCGGGGTCCGATGAATGATCCAATGATTGAACGCCTCGTTCAGTTCGGTGGCTTCATCGGCCAGGAGACCGGTGTCAACGCGAATGCCGATCCGGCGCAGATTCCTGATGCCGCGCCCGGCATGGGCTGGATTTGGGTCCGTGGTTGCGACGACGACACGCCTGATGCGGGCGGATTGAATGGCGGAGGTGCAGGGGGGGGTGCGTCCGTGGGTGCTGCAGGGTTCGAGCGTGACGTAAAGCGTGGCGCCCCGCGGGGAGTGGCCATGCTTTTCTGCGTCGTGGAGCGCCTCAATTTCCGCGTGCGGCCGGCCCGCCTGGCGATGCCAGCCTTTGCCGATGATGGCGCCCGCTTTGACGAGGATTGCGCCCACCATGGGATTGGGGGAGGTGTGGCCGCGACCGCGTTGCGCGAGCCGGAGCGCGAGGCGCATGAAATGGCGGTCCTGGGCGGAAGCCGAAGTTTGTGCGGGACGCGACATGATGGAATACGGCGATCGGGGCCGGAGCGCGCGCCACGTTGGCCGTGGGACGGTCGGGCGTCAAGCGGTTCGCGGGAGGAATGGAGGGCAGTCCGGTTTTTAACAATTCGGCGATTGCATCGGCCAAGGCTTGAGGTAGAAGCGTCGTCCATGAAGATCACCGCCATTCACGTGTATCGCGTCGAGCTGCCGCTGCGGGAGGGAAGCTATCACTGGTCGGGCGGCAAGTCGGTGGACGTATTCGACAGCACGGTGGTGTCGGTGGAGGCGGACGGGGGAGTGACGGGCTGGGGTGAGGTCTGTCCACTGGGGCCCGCGTATCTGCCGGCCTATGCGGGAGGGGTGCGCGCCGGATTGGCGGAGCTGGCGCCGGCCTTGATCGGGGAGAACCCGCTTGAGCTGGAGAGATTGAATCACCGGATGGACGTCCTGCTGAAGGGGCATCCGTATGTGAAGTCTGCCATCGACATGGCATGCTGGGACCTGCTGGGCAAGGTGTCGAATCTTCCCGTGTGTGTCCTGTTGGGCGGGCGATATGGGGAGGATGTGGGGCTCTATCGGGCGATTTCACAGGGGTCACCGGAGGAGATGCGCGGCAGGGTTGAAGCCTATCGGGCGCGGGGGTATCGGCGGTTTCAGTTGAAGGTGGGAGGAGAACCGGAAATGGACATCGAGCGCATCCGGCATGTGGCGTCGGTGTTGAAGCCGGGTGATCGTCTGGTGGCGGATGCGAACACCGGCTGGCGGACGCACGACGCGTTGCGCGTGATCCGAGCGATCCGCGACCTGGATGTTTACATCGAGCAACCTTGCGCGAGCTATGAGGAGTGTCTTTCCGTGCGAACGAGGACGGATCATCCGTTCATCCTGGACGAGATTATCGACAGCGTGCAGGCATTGATCCGGGCGCGGCAGGACGACGCCATGGACGCGGTGAACATCAAGATCAGCAAATTCGGCGGGTTGACGCGGGCGCGACAGGCGCGGGACTTGTGTGTTTCGATGGGGGTTGCGATGACGATTGAGGACAGCTGGGGGGGCGACATTGTGACGGCGGCGATTGCGCATCTGGCCCTCAGCACGCCGTCAGAGTTGCTGTTCTCGACCACGGATTTCAACAGCTATGTCACCATGAGTCTCGCGGAAGGGGCGCCTCGGGGACGCGACGGTCGAATGGCGGCGTCACTCGAGCCGGGGCTGGGAGTGGTTCCGCGAATGGAGGTATTGGGCCAGCCGGTGCTCCGGGTGGACGGGCGGAAGGGTTGATGCAGGGTGCCGCGGGCGGGGTTGAAAGCGGACCGCGATCCGTCGGGGACGGGGGGCATTCGTCGGGGATGCGGTGTCGCCATCCCCGGGGAAGGGTCGGATTTCGATCAGGGCACCGGAGCGGACGTGTGCATTTGAAGCCACGCGACGTCCGGGTTGTTGGGGCTGGGGGTGCGGGCGTAGTAACCGGCGTCATAATTGACAGCCGGCTTGGTGCGATCGTCCACCCACTTCTTGATTTCGGCGTGTCCATCGACAAAGGAGAGCCCGCACGCGCCATTGTGATAACTGGATGGGAAGTTGACGATCTCGGCGTTACGGGCCGTGGTGTCCATGTTCACCGCGAAGAACCCGTCATCGATGCTGTTGGGATGTTCGTCGATGAACACGAAGACCTGGTCCGGGGGCGGGACGGTGAATTCGGAGAGCTTGTGGTAGGTGCGATGCGTGGGGGTATTGATCCAGACGGTGTCGTCGCCGCCGGCGCGGCCGTTGATGGAGATGCTGCGCACGCGCGGCAGGGTGACGCCGCGGGCAAACCGGGCGAGGCTTTTGTCGGCCGGACATTTGTAGATGCCGAGGGATTCGTTGTAGATCCAGAGCTTGCCCTCGGGCGCCATGAGGTAGGCGGTGTTGGTGTTGTCGGAATTGTCCTGTTCCATGCTCAGCCAGCCGCGCACCCAACTGTTGGCGGTCCGGCCGTCGGGGACGCGGACGATGCTTCCGTCATTGTCATCCGCGTACATGAGCCAGGCGAGCTGGAGTTGTTTGAGGTTGTTCAGGCAACTGATGCCCTGGGCCTTGGCTTTTGCCAGGGAGAGGGCGGGGAGGAGCATGCCGGCGAGGATCGCGATGATGGCGATGACCACCAGGAGTTCGATAAGCGTGAAGCCGTGGCGGGAGCGGAGCAGGGAGGGTTGCGCGGTCATAAGCGGATGATTGTCATTCCAACCCGCTCCGTTCGCGGGGGGGCACGCGCGGCGGGAGTGTGTTGGCTGGTGTCCGAACAGTCGAAACTCGAACCAGCGATTCGTCAAGCCGGTTTTAAGCCTGAGTGGTGAAGGCCTGGTGATATGGCAACCCTTCGGGTTTGACGCTGTTCCCCAAAGTCCGGCAATCTCGGCCGGTCCTCGAACACGGGAATCATCATTCCATGCGCCACGATCCTCTTGACCGGAATCTGTTCATCCAGAACCGCCAGCGACTTCGCACCCAGATGCTGGCGAACGGGCTGGCGGCGTTGAACGCGAACGACATTCTGCCGACCAGCGCCGACGGGTCGATGGCGTTTCATCAGAATCCCGACCTGTATTATCTGTCCGGGATCACGCAGGAGGAGACAATCCTGTTGATTTATCCGGACGCGGCCGAGGAGGCGCAGCGGGAGATTCTGTTTCTGCGCCGGCCCAGCGAGCATCTGGCGACGTGGGAAGGGCACAAGCTGAGCCAGGAGGAGGCGCGCGAACGTTCAGGCATCGAGACGGTGATGTGGCTCGAGGAGTTTCGGGGGGTGTTCCATCGTTTGATGTGCGAATGCGAGCATGTCTATCTGAACTCGAACGAGCACAAACGCGCGGTGGTCGAGGTGGAGACGCGGGACGCCCGGTTTGTTCGCGACTGCCGTGAGAGGTATCCGTTGCATCAATACCACCGGCTTGCCCGGGTGATGCACCGGCTGCGCGCGGTGAAGTCGGAGCTGGAGATCGATCTCATTCGAAAGGCGTGCGCGCTCACGGGCCGGGGCTTCCGGCGCGTGCTGGGATTTGCGCGTCCGGGGATCGGGGAATGGGAGGTGGAGGCCGAACTGGCGCACGAGTTTCTACGAAGCGGAAGCGGATTTGCCGGATATCAGCCGATAATCGCGAGCGGGGCGAACGCGTGCACGCTGCATTACCAGACCAATCACAACCTGTGCCGTGATGGGGATCTGCTGCTTCTTGATTTCGCCGCGGAATGGGCAGGTTATCAAAGCGACCTCACCCGCACGATTCCGGTGAACGGACGATTCACGCGCCGCCAGCGTTCGGTTTATGAGGCGGTTCTGCGGGTGTTTCGCGAGGCGAGCCGCCGGATGGTTCCCGGCAAGCTGATCCGGGACCTGCAAAAAGAGACCGAGGCGGCGATGCAGGAGGAACTGCTGTCGCTCGGTTTGCTCAAGAAGTCTGAGGTGAAACGACAGAAACCCGGTCAGCCGGCGTTGAAGAAGTATTTCATGCATGGGGTGGCGCATCCGCTCGGGCTGGATGTCCACGACGTGGGGCTTGTCACCGAACCAATCGAGGCGGGCTGGTTGTTGACGTGTGAACCGGGGATTTACATCAAGGAGGAGGGATTGGGCGTGCGGCTTGAAAACGACATCCTGGTCACCGAAACCGGTCCGGTGGATCTGATGGCGGAGATTCCGATTGAGGCGGACGCCATCGAGGAACTGATGAACCGGGGGAGCGGTAGATCGAAGCCGCGGACGCGGCCGTCCAAATCCCGCAAAGGGTGAACCGCGGCGGCGCGGATTGAGAGGTGAGGCATGGCGGATCATCCAGGCAAATCGATCCTGATTGTCGGCGGGGGAGTGGTGGGGTTGTACAGTGCCTACTACGCGGCCCGGAAGGGGCATCGGGTCACCGTGATCGAGCGCGGGTCCCCGGCGCACGACTGTTGTTCGGCGGGCAACGCCGGGTTGGTGGTGCCCAGCCACTTCATACCTCTGGCGGCGCCGGGGATGGTCTCGATGGGATTGCGGATGATGTGGAACCCCGAAAGTCCGTTCTACTTCAAGCCGCGGTTGAGTTGGGACCTGATGAAGTGGGCGTGGCGGTTTGCGCGATCCTCGACACTCGCCCACGTGCAGCGGTCGGCGCCCCTGTTGCGGGATTTGAATCTCGCGAGCCGTCGGGCCTTCGAGGAAATGGCGTCGGAACACGGGAACGAGTTTGGATTGGTGCAGAAAGGCCTGATGCTTCTGTGCCGGACGAAGCACGCGCTGGCGGAGGAAGCGGCGATGGCCGTGCGGGGACGAAAGCTCGGACTGGCCGCCGAAATCCTGACACCCGAAGAGGCGGCGAAGCGTCAACCGGGACTGGGGATGGACATTGCCGGCGCGGTGTATTTTCCGGACGACTGCCATCTGATTCCGGACCGCTTACTGGCGGGGTTGACCCGGTCGCTCGAGAAACTGGGAGTGACTTTTCACTGGTCCACACCGGTGACGGGCTGGGTGCCGGGCCATGGCTCGGTTCAGGCGGCGCGAACCCCCGCGGGT
>DATKEE010000491.1:0-12390 GCA_035544555.1 Candidatus Methylomirabilota bacterium | reverse complement strand
AGCTCCTGCTGCGGGGGATGGCGGGATCGGTGGTGTGCGGAACCTCGCGTCGCGCCGCTCTCCCGGGCATTGCCGTCGGCGGCAAAACCGGCACCGCCCAGGTCCCCAAGGCGGGGGGAAAGATGGATCACATCACCTGGTTCACCTCCATGGGCTCTGTCAATCCGGTCGAATCGCCGGAGTACGTCGTCGTCGCCATGGTGGAAAGTGGAGCATCGGGTGGTACCATCTGTGCCCCCATCGCCGCCCGCATCTATCGCCATCTCCAACAACGCGCGCACAGCCCCACCGAAACCGCCAACTCCTTAACCCAGGCACCCTGACCACTGACCACTGACCACTAACCACTGACCACTAATGTTCGACACCCCCATCAACGAGCGTCACGCCCGGATCGACTGGATCCTTGTGGTCGCGCTGCTGGGCTTGATGGCCGTCGGCACCGCTTTCATCTACAGCGCGGCCTCGACCCAGGACGGTGCCGGCCAGCTTGCCTGGTACCAGCAGTTCCACGTCAAACAACTGGTCTGGTACTCGATCGGCCTCTCCTTCGCCGTCATCATCGCGGTCTTCGATTACCACGTCCTCTCCCGCTGGGCCATGATCGCCTATTGGGTTGCCATCCTCCTCCTCATCCTCGTCCTCATCCCGGGCATCGGAAAGGTCATCTTCGGCGCGCGACGCTGGATCGACCTCGGCTTTTTCAACCTCCAGCCTTCCGAGTTCGCCAAGCTCGCCTTCCTCGCCGCCAACGCCCACTTCCTCAGCCGCCCCCGGGACGAATTGCGGTCGCCCGGAAACTTTTGGAAATCCCTCGGTCTCGCCGCGCTTCCCATGGCGCTGATCATCAAGGAACCCGACCTCGGTTCCGCCCTGATCTTCATCCCCATGAGCCTTGGCATGCTCTTCATCGCCGGCGCCCCCACACGCTTCCTCGCCAAACTCGTCGGTGTCGCCGCCGTCTTCGTCTCGGTCATGGTCATTCACACCCTCTTCGCCCCGCCGCAGCTCCAGATCATCGAGGAATACCAGCGCAAACGGCTGCTGGTTTATTTCGGCGCCGACTTCGCCCCGCGCGGCGCCTCCGACGAGGTGCGGCGCCAGAAACAAAGGGAGCAACGACAGTATTCCTACAACGTCGAACAGGCCATGATCTCCGTCGGCTCCGGCGGCCTGTTGGGCAAGGGCTGGTGCCAGGGCACCCAGAACGCGCTCGGCTACCTGCCCCGCGCCGTCGCCCACAACGACTTCATTTTCTCCGTCATCGCCGAGGAGAAGGGTTTCATCGGCAGCGTGTTCGTCGTCACGCTTTATTCGGCCATCCTGTTCTCCGGAATCCGGATTGCCGGCCAGGCACGCGATCGCCTGGGCAAGTTACTGGCTGGAGGAGTCGTCATCATGCTCTTCAGCCACGTCTTCATCAACATCGGTATGAACATCCGCATCATGCCCGTCACGGGCGTTCCACTCCCCCTCCTCAGTTATGGCGGGTCCTCGGTGGTCTGCGCGTTGATCGCGGTGGGCATTTTGCAAAACGTCCATCTCCATCGAAGAGCCTACTAGTTATGAGCGAACGAAACTTTTCCCGACGCCGCCGCGGCGGCATGCGGTTCCGCCCCAGCAAAGGCCCCCGCCACCAGGCACCCCGGCAGGACCGCGCCTCCACCGAGGCCCGCGCCGAAGTCCTCGGCGATAAACCCACCGCGGATACCGTCTTCGACAACTCCCGCCATCGCCAGGAGATCGAGCGCGCGGAAAACCTCGCCGCGGGACTCCCGCCCGAAGGCGCCCCCGCCGAATCCACCGTGGACGCCCTCCCCGTTGCCGTGCCTGAAACGGAATTTCAGGTTGCGCCTCCCGAACCCCCGCCGCCCGCGCCGGAGGAGGTCCCCTATCAACCCGTGAACCTGGCTCCCCAAGGCCTCGTCGAGACCCTCAAGACCGTCGCCGACCGGATGATTAAAAAGGTCCAGCGCCTGATCAATCCCGAGAAACGCATCCACAAGGAAGTCATCATCAACGCCGAATCCCTCGAAACCCGCGTCGCCGTCCTCGAAAACGGCAAGCTCGAGGAGTTCAACATCGAACGCACCACCGAGGAACGGCTCGTCGGCAGCATCTTCAAAGGCAAGGTCCGCAACCTTGAAGACGGCCTCAAGGCCGCCTTCGTGGACATCGGCTTCGAAAAAAACGCCTTCCTCCACTACTGGGACATCGTCCCCAGCAACTTCGACAGCGGCGTCGAGGTCGTCGAACGCGACGCCCGCAAACGCGACAAACCGCGCATCACCCAGAAGGATATCCCGCGCCTTTACCCGCCCGGAAGCGAGATCACCGTTCAGGTCACCAAGGGACCCATCGGCACCAAGGGACCCCGCGTCACCACCAACCTCGTCCTCCCCGGCCGCTACCTCGTCCTCCTCCCCAACTCCGATCAATGCGGCATCTCACGCAAAATCGAAAGCCACGAGGAACGCCAGCGCCTCAAAAAAGTCCTCCGCAACCTCACCATCCCCGAGGGCATGGGCGTCATCATCCGCACCGTCGGTGAAGGCCAGCAGGCCCGCTACTTCGTCCGCGACCTCGCCCTCCTCCTCGAAGAATGGCGCGGCATCCAGGAACGCATCGAATCCCAGCCCCCCGCCACTTGCGTCTTCCAGGAACCCGACCTCATCGAACGCACCGTCCGCGACTTCCTCACCGAGGACGTCGAACGCATCGTCGTGGACAGCGCCCGGGCCCACGAGAACATGGAGGGGATGATCAACCGCATCTCCCGCCGTTCCGTCTCGAAGATCAAACACTACAACGAGTCCCAGCCCATCTTCGACCGGTTCAACATCACCCGGCAGCTCGAAAACGCCTTCGCCCGCACCGCCTACCTCAAGAGCGGCGGCTACATCGTCGTCGATGAAACCGAGGCCCTCGTCGCCATCGACGTCAACACCGGCCGCCACAAAAGCGGCAAGGACCAGGAATCCACCATCCTCAAGGTCAATCTCGAGGCGGCCGACGAAATCTGCCGCCAACTGCGCCTCCGCAACATGGGCGGCCTCATCGTCCTCGATTTCATCGACATGAAATCCCGGCGCGACCAACTCTCCGTGTACAACCGGATGCGGGAGGGTCTGCGCCGCGACAAGGCCAAGACCCACATCCTTCCCATCTCCGCGCTCGGCCTCATGGAAATGACCCGCCAGCGGCACACCGAAAGCGTCCGCTCCTCGGTCTATGACGACTGCTCCTATTGCAAGGGACGCGGCAAGGTCAAAAGCTCCCTCACCATGAGCGTTGAAATCCAGCGCAAGCTCGGGGAAATCCTCAAGAAACGCACCCGCGATGAGTCCGACTTCCAGCTCCGCATCGTCGTCAATCCCACGGTGCTCGAACGCCTCCGCAAGGAGGACGAAAAACTCCTCATCGAAATGGAGAAACGCTATTTCGGCAAACTGTCGTTCCGCGCCGACCCGGCCTTCCACGCCGAACAGTTCAAGATCATCAACGTCGCCACCAACGAGGAACTCGCCAACGTCGGCGCCTGAATCTCTCACGGACGCGAACGATGGCCAGATGCCATCGAAGCTTTCCTCCTCCCGGCCGGGACGCGTTCCACCGCTTCCCTGACCTGCCGCCAGGCGCATGGATTGGGGGAAACCGAACCGCCCCCGCCTAGACCACAAGCTTCACCCGCTGAATCACCACAAACCAGGCGGTCTCGTTCTTGTCGTCCCCGGCAATTGTGATGATCTGCCCCGGCTCCAGGCTTTTCACGGTGCGATTCACCAGTTTGCCCCTCCCGAAAAGCTTCACCTCCACACGCTCGCCGGCCAACTCTCTCACCACCACCTCGCAATGCTCGCTCAGCCTCACCCGGACCGACTGCCGCGACGCCACAGCCACCACTTCCCGCTTGATCAGGTAATACTCCCTCCACTTGAAAATCTTCTTCAGACTCGAACTCAACGCGGGGTCCACCGGTTTCAACTCCCCGATCCCGCCCCCTTCCTTGCCCTCTTCCGGCGCTCCTTCAGCCCCCGGCGCGTTCGCATCCGGTTTCTCGTCTGTCCCCCAAATCAACTGGATGTCCACCTGGATGTCTCCGGCCCGCGCCTCCACACCCGCCGCCAGACAAAACAACAGCAGCGCCACTACCGCCCACCGGCCGGCTGTCACCTGGGATTTCCAACCTCTCATCGCTCCCTCAAATCAGTTGAACTGGCGTGCATCGGGGATTCTTCATAGCGTTCCGAAATCCAGACCACAAACATATTCTCCGATTGGGCGCGGAAGGAAATCGCCGACATCGCCTCCGTGTTGTTCTCCACCTCCGCCAGATAACGATTCTCGTCAGCCTCCTCGATCGAATTCGGCACACTGAAGATCACGATCGCCAGTGCCACCACCGCGGCGCCCGCCAGCGGCGTCGCCCACTGTCGCAACAAAGCCGCCCACCCGGCCGCCGGTCGGGATTCCACCGCTTCCGCCGCCTCCAGACGCCGGATTTCCCGCTCGATCCCCGACCAGTAAAACTCGCGGCTCTCCCCGAGCGCGTGCTCCGGCTTATTCCCGCGCAACCATTGCCGCGTCGTCCGCAGCTCTCCGAACAGGGCCCGCGCCCCGGCGTCCTCATCCAGGGTCCGCGCCACCTCCGCCGCCTCGCGGACCGGCAGTTCCCCGTCCAGGTAGGCCTGCAACTTTACTTTGAATTCCTCGTTCATCCCGGCTCTTCTCTGTTGTATCCGGCCATCAAGGCCGCCATCTTCCGCCTCGCGTAGAACAATCGCGACATCACCGTCCCGATCGAACATTCCATCCGCTTCGCGATCTCTTTGTATTCCAGTTCTTCAAACTCGTGCAGGATCAGCGCCGTGCGATGCTCGAACGAAAGCTGGCCCAGCGCCCGGTCGATCCGCTTCCGCAATTCACCGCGCTCCAGCCCTTCCGTGGGGTTCACTTCCACCACCGGCATCTGCCGCTCGATCCCCCCGGACTCCTCCTCGATCCCTTCGATCGATTCGGTCCGCTGACGTTTCTGCTTCCGCATCTGGTCCAGGCACAGGTTGATCACGATCCGTGTCATCCAGGTCAGGAAGGTCGATCCCCCCTGGAACTGCCGCAACCGCTGCCAGCCCTTGATCCAGGCTTCCTGTGAAAGATCACGCGCGTCGTCCTCGTTCCGCATCATGCTCAAGGCCCGCGCGTACAGCTTGTCCCGGTGCCGCGCCACCAGTTCCTCGAAGGCGCCCATGTCCCCTCCCTGCGCCTTTTTCACCAGCTTCTCATCCTCACTGGCCGGTCTGTCCGGTTGAAGCGACATCGGGTTTGACGGGGGGTTTCTGGTGGTTATTCAGGCTCTTACAGCCGCCCTTTCGTGCTCGGCAACCGCCCCCCCAGACGCGGATCCCGCCGGCACGCCGCGTCCGCCGCCCGGGCGAACGCCTTGAACAACACCTCCACCACGTGATGCGGCTCCTCCCCATACAGCAACTCGAGATGCAGGTTGCAACGCGCCTCATTCGCAAATCCCTGGAAAAACTCCCGCGCAAGACCGAACCGGAACGCCACCGCCATGTCCCGCGCCTTACCCCGCCCGCGCCCCTTCCCGCCACCCTCCCATGCCACCGGCTTCAATCCCATCCCGTCCATCCCCCGCCAGACCAGATACGGCCGCCCACTGAAATCCACCACGCACCGCGCCAGACACTCGTCCATCGGCACATACGCCTCCCCCGTAAACGGATTCTTCGGGTCAAACCCGGTCCCATACCGCCGGATCCCCTTCTTGTCCCCCAAGGCCTCCCTCATCGCCTCCCCCAGCGCGATCCCGCAGTCCTCCACCGTGTGATGCGCGTCCACTTCCAGATCCCCCTCGCACCGCAACTCCAGATCCATCACCGCATGCTTCGCAAACAACACCAGCATGTGATCCAAAAACGGGATGCCTGTCCGCACCGACGACCGCCCCGCCCCGTCAATCGTCAGCTTCAAATCAATGTCCGTTTCCTTCGTGCGACGACGGACCCGCGCCTTTCGGGACTTCATGCGGCGCGATTTAACACGTTCCCCCTCAAAAACCCAAACGAAAACACCCCCCAAGATTGCCCTCAAGATTGCGGTTGCGCCCCTCACGCCCTTGAGGGATAGATGACCCCATGCGTGGCCGACTCATCGGCAGCCTGCTCGGTCTGTCACTCGCCGTGAATGCCATCGCGGTTTACCTCATCCTGTCCCCGGACCCGCCCTCCCCGCTCCCCGCCCGGCCCGATTCACCCCCGCCCGCGCAACCCCCGCGCATCGTCAAAACCAACATCCTGGTCACCACCTCCCCCTTCCATTGGAATCAGGTCGAATCCGAGGACTACGAAACCTACATCGCCAACCTCCGCGAGATCGGCTGCCCGGAACCCACCATCCGCGACATCATCGTCGCCGAGGTCAACCAACTCTTCGCCCGCCGCCGCGCCACTGAAATCGCCACTCCCGATCAACAATGGTGGCGCTCAAATCCCGATCCCAAAGTCGTCCGCGCCGCCGCCCGGGAACTCGCCGCGCTCGAATCCGAACGACGCGCCCTCCTTACCCATCTTCTCGGCGACGACTGGCATTCGGCCGGCAATGCCTTCCCCGTGGATGAAGCGGATCCCAACCCGCTCAACGGCCCCCTCCTGGGAACCCTCGATCCCGACGTCAAGGCCGGCGTTCGCGACGTCACCCGCCTCGCCGATCAACGCCTGAGGGATTACCTGGATCAGACCCGCGCGAACGGCGAATCGCCCGACCCGGCCGAACTCGCGCGCCTGGAACAGCAAACCCGCGCCGAACTCGCCCTCCTCCTCCCCCCTTCACACCTCGAGGAATATCTCCTGCGATACTCCGACGACGCCGGCCATCTACGCGGCCAACTGGAAGGCATCGACGTCACGCCCGATCAATTCCGTTCCCTCTTCCGTGCCCGGGAGGAAGCCATGCAGACTCTCCTTTCGAACACTTCCGGAAATCCCTCCCCGTCCAACGCCAGGGAAATTGAACAAAACCTCAACGCCACCATCCGCGACACCCTCGGCCAGGAAGCTTTCGAGTATTACCAGCTCAATCAGGATGAAGCCTTCCAACAGGCCCGTGACACCATCGAACAACTCGACGCGGACCCCGCGGCCGTGCTCCCCCTCTACCAGATCAACCGCCTCGCCGACGCCGAAACCCGCCGCATTGAGAACGACCCCACACTCACCCCCGAGGAACGCACGGACGCGCTGTTCGAGGTCCAGAAGGAACGACAGAACTCCCTCCGATCCCTGATCCAAGCCCTCCAGACCAATCGCACGGGAACCACCACCCGGACTCCTCCCCCACTGCCAGCCACCCCGCCTCCCCCCTCCGGCGCTGACACGCCTTGAGCCAACCCATGTCACCCGGGCTTCTCATCCGCATCATCGTTCCCCTGGCCGTTGTCTGCGCATCCCACTACAACGCCCCCGCACGGCCGGTCTCCCATTCTCCTGACGTGCAAATTCGCCACTTGCTGAATCTCTCCGGGTCCAGCCCCATCCGCATTGCCAAGGACCCCACCACCCACCTCCTCTACATCCTCAAATCCAGCGGCAGTATTTACCAACTCAACCTCGGAGAAGACGGCAACCCCTTTACCGCCGACCTCGTTTACAACGCCTCCCATCACGGCGTGACCGGCGTGGCCGGCTTCGCCATCGGACCGGATGGCACCTTCTACCTCGTCGGCAACGCCTCCCAGAATAACAACTCGCAAAACGTCGTCACCATCCGCAAGGGAGTTCCCGGCCCCGGCGGCGGACGCGTCTGGAGCCTCCTCGCCCGCGCCGACCCCTACCCGCGCAGCCCAAGCATTTTCAATCACAACGCCAACGCCATCATCATCAGTCCCGATGGCCGCCATGCATTCGTCCACATCGGCTCCCGCACCGATCACGGCGAAGACCAGGGCGGCCACCGCGAAGTCGGCCTCACCACCCGCATCCTTCGCCTCCCCGCGGACGCCACGGATCTCACCCTCCCCACCGACCGCGACAGGCTCCACGCCGCCGGTTTCCTCTTCGCCGAAGGCTTCCGCAACACCTTCGATCTCGCCTTCGATGCCCGGGGCCGCCTCTTCGGCACCGAGAACGGCCCCGATCGCGACATGCCCGAGGAACTCAACTGGATCCGCGAGGGCCATCACTACGGCTTCCCCTGGCGCATGGGCGCCGACGACAATCCCCAACAGTTCCCCGATTACGACCCCGCTCAGGACCTTCTCCTCGATCCCGACTACAATGCCGTCCAGAACAACTACTACCACAACGATCCCTCCTTCCCCCCGCCTCCCATGGCCTTCACGGATCCGGTCCTCAACGTCGGTCCGGACGCCGACAGCTTCCGCGACTCCACGACCGGCGAAATCGCCGACGCGAGCGATCTCGGTCTCACACTCAGCACCTTTACCGCGCATCGCTCACCGCTCGGACTTGTGTTCGACACCCTCGAATCCCTGAATCAAGAATACCGCGGCGACGGCTTTGTACTGAGCTGGACCCGCGGCGATCCAGACGGAGATTCCTTCGCCGGCCCGTTCAAAGACCCAAGCCAGGACCTGCTCCATCTCGATCTTTCACCCCTCGGCGATACAAATTTCCAGGCCCGCGTCACCCGCCTTGTAGGCAACTTCTCCAATCCCATCGACGCCGAGATGATTGGCAACCGCATCTACGTTCTCGAATGGGGCGGCGACCAAGGCGTCTGGGAAATCAGTCTCCCCGCCGATCCCGTACTGCGCATCCGTCACAACACCTCCGGCATTCTCCACCTGACCCTCACCGGCGAAACCGGCGCCTCCTATGACATGGAAACGTCCACCGACCTCGACGCATGGACATTCCACGAAAACCTCACACCTGTTACAGGTATCATCGAAATCGAGGAACCGCTCCCCGCTGGACCATCGCACCGGTTCTACCGCGCCGTGCCTTCCGATTGAGCATCCCCACGGATCGCGCGGCGACACGCTCAACACGCGGAACGCCCGCTTTCACAGGGCTTTTGCCCGGGTTGCCATCGCGCGCTGCATGACCTTGACATGACGACTGCCAGGGCATTGGATGCCGTCCATCCTGGCGTGCGCCTTTCAACCCGCCGCTTCCCACACCTCCACCCATGCGTTGACATCCACGTCTCCAACCGCTTAATTCGTTTCAGCCCATTCAGCTCCGGTGGATCAAGCTCGGATTATGAATGCAACAACCCATTTTCCTGGACGCCCGGCTTCACGCCGGCTCGCCTTCACCCTCATCGAACTCTTGGTCGTCATCGCCATCATCGCGATCCTTGCCGGCCTCCTGTTGCCCGCTCTCTCCAAGGCCAAGGAACAGGGCCAGCGCGCCAAGTGCTTCAACAACTACAAACAAATCCTCCTGGCGACCACCATGTACTCCACGGACAACGACGATTTCCTGCCCTACACCACCTGGAGTTCCGGTTCTTACAACGTTGCCGGTTGGGCCTATACCCGCCGAGCCAGCCGTATCCCTCCCGAACACAAAATCCGCGAAGGCCTCCTCTGGAAATTCCTCGAAGCGGAAGCCGTTTATTGGTGCCCCCTGGAACGCACCAACACCTCTGAATTCAGAGCGCGCGAAATGCAGGTCACCAGTTACGTCATGAATGGCGCCGGCTCCGGGTACTCCGGCGGCCCCAGGGGACTCGGCACCACCTACAAAGTCACGCAGTACGATCCCGATGACATCCTGTTCTGGGAGACTGATGAAGGCATCCCGTCGTATTGGGACAACGCAACCAGCTTCCCCCACGAAGGGATTACCCGCCGCCATAGCATCGGTGGAGTCGTCGGATCCATCGGAGGCCACACCGAATACATGAGCTTTGATGAGTATTACCGCCTCTCCGGCACCGGTCGAAACACTGGCGGCGTCAGGCCGGGACGCCTGTGGTGCAACCCGGCAAGGGCCACTGGCGATTAACTTCCTTCATGATCTCATCTTCTTCCCTCTCACGCGGCCGTTCAATTCACCTTTCGCCGCGTGGAGACAAGAATCGAGGCCGCTGACATTGGATTGACAACATGACTATGCGACTCCCTTCCTACCTCACCGCCCTTTCGCTCACCGTGATGCTGACCGCTTGTTCCAAAGACAGCCAGAGCGGCGGCCCGGGCAGCGAACTCATCACCGCCCCGCCAAAGAACACCTCAGAGGCTGCGGACCAAATGGAGGCTGTGTTCGCAGAGGCGCCGCCCCAGGTGAAGGCCAACGCCGTGGACGCCAGTCAGGCCCTAAAGACCAAAGACTACGAACAGGCGGTCATCATCGTCCACGCCCTTCAAACCCAGGAAAACCTGACCCACGAACAGGGCCTCGCCGCGCGCAATACCATGGTCACCCTGCAAAAGGACCTCATCCGCGCCATGGAAGCCGGCGATACCAACGCCCAAAAAGCCTTCGAGCGCCTCCGCGAATTGCACCGCAACTGATCCGTCTCCCGGTTTCGTTTTACCCCTTCCCGGCCGCGTGCTAAGAACTGCGCGTGTCCGGCATCCTCCTCATCCGCGACCTCGCGGTTGTTCTCCTCATCGCCGCCATCGTCGGCTGGTTCTGCCAGCGATTCAAACTCTCCACCGTCGTCGGCTACCTCCTCGCCGGCGCCGTCATCGGCCCCCATACCCCGCCCTTCCCTCTCGTCTTCGACACCGACCGCGTCCAGACCCTCGCCCAAGTCGGACTCGTATTCCTCATCTTCTCCATCGGTCTCGGCCTCAGCATCAACCGGATCAAACGCCTCGGCCTCTCGATCGTCATCGCCACCGCCATCGCCGCCCTCCTCGTCTTGAATGGAAGCCGCCTCCTGGGACTCGCCCTCGGTTACTCCGCCACCCAAAGCCTGGTCCTCGCCGGCATGCTCATGGTCTCCAGCTCCGCCATCATCATAAAAATCCTCCAGGAAACTCAACTCACCCACGAACGCCCCGGACAACTCGCCCTCGGAATGACCGTCCTCGAGGACGTCGTCGCCGTCATCATGCTCACCGTCCTGACCTCCGTCATCCATCTCGGTGACACCGGCTCCCAATCGATCCTCCCCACCCTCGCCTCCCTCGGCGCCTTCATCGTCCTCATCGCCCTGCTCTCCCTCCTCGTCGTCCCCAACCTCCTCATTTGGCTCAACAAACCCGCCCTGTCGGAAATCCGCACCCTCGTCATTGCCGGCCTCCTCCTCGGCCTCGCCTGGCTCGGCGTCCGGGGCGGCTACTCCCTCGCCCTCGGCGCCTTCATCCTCGGCGCCATCATCGGCAGCACCCGCTACAAAGGCGACATCGAACGCTCCTTCGAAGGCGTGCGCCAGATGTTCGGCGCCGTATTCTTCGTCGCCATCGGCATGCTCGTCGATTTCCGCCTCCTCATCGATGCCTGGCCCCTGGTGCTTCTCGTCACCGCCTTTGCCCTCTTCCTCCGCCCCATCGCCTGCGCCTTCGGGTTCATCGCCGCCGGCAACACCCACCGCGACGCAATCCGCGCCGGACTCATCCTCACCCCCATCGGCGAGTTCTCCTTCGTCATCGCCCAACTCGGCGTCCAGAGCGGCGCCGTCCCACCCGCCTTTTATTCGGTCGCTGTCGGCGCCTCGCTGATCACTTCGCTCGCCGCCCCTCTGCTCACCACCCGCGCCGAGTCCATCACCAGCCGCCTGGTCGCCCGCGAACCCCGCTTTCTCCGCAAGTGGATCGAACTCTATCACGACTGGCTCGCCCGTCTCCAGTCGCGCCAGAATGCCAGCTTCCTCTGGCGACTCGTCTCCAAACGCCTCCTTCAGATTGCCCTCCAGGTCTTCGCCGTCTCCGCCCTCATCCTCTTTGCCATCCCCCTCCACCACACCCTCGAGACACGCCTCGGCGAAAACTGGCTCTTCCCGAACGGCTTCACCATTGTCTTCTGGACCGCGTTCGGACTCCTCCTCCTCGCCCCGCTCGTCGCCGTCTGGCGCAACCTTGCCGCCCTCTCCATGATCCTCGCGGAAAGCCTCAGCGACGGCGCCCGACGCCAACGACTGCTCCAGCCCCTCATCGAAACCGCCCTCCGTACACTCGCGTTCATCCTCATCGCCGTCTGGCTCCTCACTCTCCTGCCCTTCCGCTGGTCCGTCCTCGGTTCTTTCGCCGGCGTCCTCCTCGTCCTCGCCGCCGTCACCCTCCTCCTCTGGCGCCGGCTCATCCGACTCCACAGCCGCCTCGAAATCGAACTCGTCCACCAGTTCCAACGCGCAAGTCAGGCCGCCTCCGCCTCCGCCTGGTCCTCCGATCTCCTCTCAGGCCCCTCCGGCTGGAACCTCGACATCGAGGAAATCACGCTCCCCGGCGATTTCACCCAT
>DATKEE010000490.1:0-13762 GCA_035544555.1 Candidatus Methylomirabilota bacterium | reverse complement strand
GAATTCGGGGCTCCCATGACTGGCCAGATACCCATCCAGCCGCGCCGTATCCTCGGGTGTGCCGGCCACGATCAGGCGCTTCCTCATCCGATCCCGCCCCGAGCGGCTTTCCAGGATCCGGCGCACCACCTCCTCCTTCGTCAGCACCAGCAGAAAACTGATCCCGCCGAAGAACACGAACACCGACCGCGCCAACTGTTCCCTGACGAAGAACTGCACCACGATGGCGCCGCCCGCGATCAGGGCGCACGCGCGGAACAACTGCCACACCGTCTGGCGCCGGGAGCCGAGCAGGGGCCGGTCATAAAATCCCTGGGACTCCAGCACGGGCGGAGTCAGCAACACCACGATGACGAACAACCAGGTGTAGTCGATGAACGGATCGATGTTCGCGGTGCCGCCCAATCGCGCCAGCAGTCCGAACAACCACGGGCTGAACCAGTCCGCATTGGCGCGCAGCAGGTGGGCGAGCCAGAACGCCAGCGCGAACAACGCGAGATCGATGAGCTTGTGAACCCGGACCCGCAATTGTCGTTGGCGTCGCAGCATGAGGTCGATTCCCTGAAACGAAGGCTCTCAATATCAGGAAGTGCCCGCCGAGGCAACGCCTTATCAAGAGTTTTCCGTTCTCCTCCCCCTCGGACCGCGACTGTCTCCGACTGGATTCCCGCGCCACCCAGGCGGGATCACTCCTCCGAGGCCCGCAAACCGTCCGCTCGCGCCGCGGACAGACGTTCCCCCGTCGTCGTCTGGAATTCCGGGACCGCGATTTGGATGAACTCTTCCACCCGGCGGAAGGCCGCTTCTTCCTGACCCTTCGGGCAGGGGGCAAACACGGCGATGTAAGCCCAGCGCTGCAGTTCAGCCTTGGTCAGGAGATCGCGCGCCATCCACCACATCCTTTCATTGTGACGGGCGGTGAGTTTGTCCTCGCTGACAAACCAATAGACGAACGCCCCTCCCAGTTCCAATTCCCCGCCTTCAGCCGTCTTGTGAGTGCGCGCCGCCGTGAGCTTCATCACCGGCAGTTCGTACGCCACCGGGCGATTCATCGCGATCGTGTCTTCCTCCTGCGAAACAATCCTCCAACCCGAACCGGTCAGGCAGTATTGCGGCTTGTGAATGCTGGTCCGATCCGCCCCCATTAGAACCACAAACGCGTCCAGAAAGTATCCATCGGTCCCCACGTAGCGTTGCTGGCCGTACACCGTGTCCTTCGGCAGCCAGTCGTACACCTGTCGCGTCACCGGGTTCGTGACACAGCGATAATCGAGCACGTATTGGGGCAGGTACACCTGATTGGTGCCCACCAGGAAAACCCGCTCCGCTTCCGCCGCCTCCGGATCCACCCCGTGAAGCGGCTCCGCCACCACCTTCACCCCGGGTTCGCCCAGGCGCTGATGCTTCTTCCACGTCCCCAGGAACAGCGCCGTGCAAGCCAGCAGGGCGAACACAACCGTGAAAACCCGGATCGTCTGCGCATCGGCCCCTTTCCTGATCATGCCGCCACCTCCTTCGCGTCGCCCACCGGCTCGGTTGTCGCGGAACCGCGACGTTCCAGGAACCTTCCCAAAATCATCAGACCGAGCATGGCCGGGACGTATGGCAGCAAACTCAAGAAGAAATTCTCGTGCACGAAATTGCCCGCCTCCTGGCCCATGAGTTCCGCGGCGATGATGATCGCGCTCAATCGGAACACGTTGGCCACCACCGCCAGCGGCACGGCCGACGCGATCAGAATCAGCCGTTTCCCAGCGCTGTTGAAACTCATGAAGGCATAGGTGCAGGCCAGCACAATGGTCACCGTCAGACTCCTCAATCCGCTGCATGCCACCGCCACCTCATACTGATAGGCCCCCGCCGGATCGAATATTCGCGTCCCATCCCGGATCACATCCAGACCCAGGATCGTGTGGCACATTCCCGTCGTGATCGTCGTCGCCAGCATCCTGAGCGGAAACGTGACGAACTCGATCGAGTTCCCAAGCGGCACCGAAAAACAGAACAGGAACCACGGAAAGAACGACGCCCGCAGGAAAGCCGGTCCCCACACGACACCCATCAACCCGTACAGCCCCACGAAAAACGCCACCACCGAAACGCGCGTCTGCTGCACGACAAATCCCATTACGTGCAGCACGACCCCCAACACCACCAACGCGAGCGCCGGCCACCACACCCGTTTGTCCACCGACATCAATTCCTCCCGCTTCCACCACATCAATCCGCCGACAAGGAATGGAATCAGCCAGAGGTGATCCTCCTCCGGCGACCGCGAATACATCCATGTCAACCAGCCAAACAAGGAGGGAGAATCGACATATCCCAGCGTCGAGTTCCCAAGGAAGTGGAACAGAATCAGCCAGGCCCCCATCAACGTCAGGAAAAGTCCGCATCGGGGAAAACCCGGGACGGACGGCATCGCCGAACCTTGCCTGTTGAACGGAGTCATGGAGATGAACTGGCCGGCGAACCTAGCGGAGAACCCCCGGGATATCAATCCATCAATCCCGTTTCCCGCCGCTTTCCGGATCCGCCGCGGCGTAGGCGGAAAGCAGACTGGAGACGGACCGTTCCCAGTTCAACAGGCTGTTCATCCGTTCCCTCCCGACGGCCCCCATTCGTGCCCGGACTTCCGGATTCTCAAGCAAGCCCACAATCGCCTCCGCCAGTTTCACAGCCGAGTTCTCGGGAACATAAGCCGCCGCCTCGCCCGCCGAAGCGCGGCCTTCCTTCAAGTCGAACATGACCTGCGCCTTCCCGAACGTCATGTATTCGAGCACCTTGTTCATCGTGCAATGATCGTTGTAGGAATTCTTCGGATCGCAGGACACCCCCAGATCCAGCGTCGCCAGCGCCCGAAATAAAAACTCGTTCGACACCCGTCCCGGCAACTCGACCCATTCCGCCAGTCCGAGCCTGTCCCGCCTCGCCACCAACCGCTCATACTCGGGCCCGGTCCCCATCAAGAGAAACTTGATGTCCTTTCGTCCCAAACGGTTCACCAGGTGGTCCGCCGCTTCAATCAAATGAATCACTCCGTCGGCATCCCCCATCACCCCCACGTAACCCACCAGGTAGGCGCATCCACCCTTCAGCCCCTCGTCCGGTTCGATGTCCCCCGCCGCAATCTTTGGGGCCGTGCGAACCACAAAAACGTCCTCCGGCCTCTTGCGCCCGCGTTCCACCGCCACGTCGCGCACGGACTCGTTGGTCGCCAGCACCACGTCCGCGCAGGCGTACGTCAGACGCTCGGCGACACGCACGGCCCGGTAGAGCATTCCACGCCGGTTGAACTTCGCCTCGAACATCTCCGGCCACAGGTCGTGCACATCATAGATCACCCGCACGCCAAACAGTTTGAACGGCCACGCGACGAGAAACAACAGATCCGGCGGATTGCAGAGGTGAATGATCCTGAACCGGTGCCGTCGCCACACCTTCCACGCCAGCCGGAACTCCCCCCAAAGAGCCGAGACATATTCCTGGAAGAATCCCGCCAATCCCCCGGCCTCTCCGCTGATCCAGTGCCGGTGGATCCGGATGCCGTCCAGTGTCTCCTCCGCCACTGTGAACCCGCGCATTTTCGGACACACCACCACCACCTCATAACCCGCGTCCCGAAGGGCGCACGACTCCTGCCACACCCGCCGGTCCAGCGGCACCGGCAGGTTCTCGACCAGAATCAGCGCGCACGGTTTGCTCATCAGTTGACCTGTGCTGAAAGACGCCGGCGGCCGAAGGGTCCACGAGCATTCGATGGCTTGAATACGCCGGTGCGGGGATGTGCGGACATCCGTTCCATCACCAGCAAAACCCCTCGTATCGCGACGGCAGCGACCGCAATTCCACCCAGCCGTTGACATCGATCAGGGTGTGCCGTCCGCTCACGCAGCCCTTCAATTCCTCCAGACTCGCGCATCGCTGCGCCGCGACCACGACTCCCTCCTCTCCCACGGCGTCGGCCGGTTTCCCGCACAACAACGAGGCGAGATGCGGCATCTTCGTGTCGATCGCCCGCTTGTTGCTCCCCACCAGACTCGCAAGGTTGAGCTGCGGATCGTAAATGCTCAGCTCATAACCGCGCCCCAGGAGAATCTGTGCCAGTTCGACCATGGAACTCTCGCGGAGATCGTCCGTGTGCGGCTTGAACGCCAGCCCCAGGATGGCCACACGCCGCTGTCCCGTCCGCTCGATGAGGCCCAGCAAACTTCGCAGATGATGTTCATTGCTCGGGAGGAGATTGTCGATCAATGGCAGCGGGATGTTGTGCTGGCGGCCAAAGTGATTCAACGCCCGAACGTCCTTGGGCAGACAGGAGCCGCCAAATGGATTGCCAGGCTTCAAATAATACGCGGAGAGATTCAGGCGTCTGTCCTGGCACAACAGCCGCATCACGGCCAGCGCGTCGATCCCCGCCTGCTTGCCCAGCCGGCCAATCTCGTTCGCGAACGTCACCTTCGTGGCATGAAACGCGTTGCAGGCGTACTTCACCATCTCCGCCGTCGGCCAGTCCACCACGGCGGTCTCCCGTCCGAACAACTTCATCATCTCCGATTGGAGCGGCCCGCCCTCCCGCGTGCCCACAACCTGCAATGACGGTTCCAGAAAATCCTCAATCGCGCTCCCCTCCCGAAGAAACTCCGGATAATACAGCACTTCCAATCCACCGTCCGTCACCAGATCCTCCGCGGCCTCCGAAACCAATCGCGCCGTGCTCCCCGGCAACATCGTGCTGCGATAGATCAACGTGTGCCGCTTCGGGTTCGCCCGCAGAAACCCGGCGATCTGATCCGTCACCTGCCGCACGAAACTTAAATCCAGCGTGCCGGCAATCGTCGAAGGCGTTCCCACACACACCAGCGAAACGTCCGTCGCCGCCATCGCCTCCTCCACCCGGACCGTCGCGCGCAGGCGTCCCTCGCTTCCCGCCCACTTCAAAAGCTCCGGGAGTCCCGGCTCCAGAATGGGCGATTGCCCCTCGTTCACCGCTTGAACCTTCTGCTCCGAAATATCAATCCCCACCACCTCGTGCCCCTGCTTCGCCAGACATCCCGCCGTCACGGCGCCGACGTATCCCAGCCCAAAAACACTGATTCTCATTCGCGCGGCGAGGCTAGAAATGCGGTTGTGAAAACGCAAGGTTTATGGCGCTCCACCCGCAACCAAAGACCCGGGGCCGCCGCGATTTGCTGATAACCGGGTGACACGACACCCCGGCCCGGTGGTGGATCCACTTCGCGTGCTCCCTCGGACGCCGATGCCAACTCCACGCAACTCCAATCAGGTCCGGCCTCCACGATCAATGTTGTGTCCTTCCACTCGAGGATGAATCTTCGATCACCCTCACGCCGTACCTCCGCTCCCGGCGCAAACTGCCAGTACACTCCGAATCCGCCTTCAACTCCCCCTGACGGTTCATACTCGTCCCGCACAATCCATCCATCCCGGCCAATGTCACGTCTCACGGCGCGCTTCACCTGTCCCGTCGGCAAAACAAGCGTCGCCGTCATTTCCCCGTCCTCGCGCAAGAACCATTCAGGCGCGGGATGATGCTCCGCCCAGAGAAAGGGACCTCGCCGCGCCGGATAATCCAATCCGAAGGGACACGGTCCGTTGTGCGCCTCGCGGCTGGCCAGCCAGTTTCTCAATGGTTTGTTCCCGTAATAGACTCCCGTCCCGGGATCCACCACCACGGCGCGTTCCCCAAGCCAGAGCGACAGGTGCAGCGCATCCAAATGTCCGTGGGCCGCCGTCGCCAGATAACCAAGCGGAGACAGGTCCCACCGCAACATCCATCGCCCCTCGCGCCGCGCCGCCTGTCCGGTGTCCGGATAAACCTTCCACGCGGCTTCGCCGGCCGGTTGACGCGGCTCACAAGGCGCCCCGGAACGCCGCCATTCTCCCAGCCAGTATTCAATCGCCGAACTCGACTCGGGTGACACCATCCAGTCTCGCCACTCCCCAACCGAACGCGCTTCATCCACCATGAATGGCGTCACAAACGCGTCATCCGAATCCCCGTAGTCCCACACATCCCCCGCGGCCTGCATCGTGACAAAGAACCCGACGGCCTCCTGAAGCCTTCGAACCACTTCCTCGGATGCCGTGCGTCCCGCTGCCCGCAACGCCGACCATGTTTGCAGACAAAATTCCCACGAGAACAAATGGTAGTTCAACGCCTGCTCCCGATTCCCTCCGTCCGGCGCGAATTGTCTGAGAACTCCCTGTTCCCACAGCCACTGGAGCCGGTCCAGCGACGCGCCCCATCGCGCCGACTCCGGCCATCGCACCGCTGCAAGGATCAACCCACAAAATTCGCCCAGCAGATGATTGTTCGCGGAGGATCCGAAGGAACGATACCGCCACGTAAAGCGAACATGCGGCGGCACGATCCGGTCTCGAAGCGCATCCATTTCCGTCGCGTGGCGCTTACGGTCCGGAGTTCCATCTCCGTTTGCCGCCGCCAACAGCACATCAATCCAGGCGAACTGGATCAATCGAATCCCCGTCTCCAGGGCACTGGTCCAATTCCAACCCAGGCCCGGTGGGTTCTTCTCCACCCAATCGGCCAGCCACTGCCGGCATACCCGCCCGGCCTCGACGTCGCTCAACACATACGCCGCTTGAGCGAGCCGAACCAGCGAGTGCCAGCGGCTCGGTTCCCAGATCAACTTGATGTCCGACCGCCCCGGCAGTTCGCGATGATTCAACCGAAACGCGGATCGTGATGTCGTGAAATCCCTCCCCGCCAGATACTCCTTCTGCCAGATCGGCGGACGGTCCACCCGCAACGCCACATCCCCAAACGCCCGAATCTCCCCGGCCAGTATCCGGTCCCGCGCGTCGCGCAACGCCAATCGAAGTCCTTCCGGAGCATCGGCAGGCGGCGGCAATCGCGGAAACCTCCCTCCCTCACCACACGTCGCCCGCTTCCAATCCGGCCCCCATCGCTCATCCACGATCTGGGCCAGGCGCTTCCGGCAGTGCGCCGCCAGCTCCCTCGGCTCCATCGCGCGAAGCCGATGCCAGTACCAGCTCAATCGGGACGCGCCCATCGTTCAACGTCCCTCCAGGGAAATTACCCGGGCGGTTTGAAGGGCCTCCAGCACGGCGAAAGTCAACACCATGCTCGTTCGGGAATGTTCATACGGCAACGGATGTTCCGCCTCCCCGCGCAGAAACGACACCCACGCGCCCATTTGCTCCGCATGCCCCTTGCTCGCGCTCTTCATCCGGCTGCGCTTTCGCCCGCGATGCACGGTCAGTTCCTGAAAGTTCACCACCTCGGCCACCAACCCCGGCGCGAACAGCGTCAACGTTTCCTTTGGATATCCCGGATCCCCTTCCGCCGTGTAAATCAATTGTCCCACCGACCCCCCCTCGAACTCCACCTGCGCGGCCACGCTGTCGGGGAAGGGCGACCGTTCGCTCACGACTCCGATCGGTTGCGCGGCAACCCGGACCGGCCTTCGCTCGAACAGAAAACAGAAGTAATCCAGAAAATGACAGGCCTCCCCCAGCACCCGGCCGCCGCTCTCCGCCTGATTCGCATACCAATGCTGGGGATCCAACCGGCCCGCAAAAACCCGGATGCTCGCAGTCATCGGCCCGGCAACTCCCGCCAGACGGCGTTTCAATTCGCTGCTCACAGGCGCAAACCGACGGTTGAATCCCACCTGCACGCTGACTTCGCTCTTCGCCACCCGGTCGTCGATCCCCGCCAGTTCCTCCCTCGTCAGGCAAAGTGGCTTCTCCACGAACACGTGCCGGCTGGCCCTCAACGCCTCCGTCACCAGCGGCGCATGCAAATGATGCCGCGTGGCAATCATCACCGCCGACGCGCTGCCAGTATCCGTCTTCCAGACTTCCGCGGGATCCGTTCCCGCCGCTTCGAACCCGAACTTGTTCTTCACATGATTCGCGCTCAACGCCGTCTGGTTCACGATCTTCCTGAACGCGATCTTCCCTTGAAGGTGCGGCAGCAACATCGTCCTCGCGAAATTCCCCGCCCCAATCACGTCCAGGCTCGTTGCCGCCTTCGCAATCCTCCTTGGAACCTCACTCTCCCGCGCAATCGCGATTCCGGATTCCTCCCGTTTCGCAACCGTCTCCCCGTCTCCAGGCAATCCCGCGGAATACTCCAGAACCACACCCACATCGCCGGCGGCGCCCGTCAACAGCTCGCGATACACCGAGAGCGACTCCTCGAATCGCACTCGCCGGCTTGTGATGACCCCCACATTCAGCCGCCCATCCGCCATCAGATGCAGGCACGCGTCAAAGTTGCGTTGCTCCGTCCAACGCACATACCCGATGGGATAATCCGAGCCTCCCCATTCGTAAGCCGGATCATATCGCCCGGGCCCATACGACCGCGAATAGCGCACATCCAGTTCCTTCGCGTAAAACACCTTCCAATCCAGGTCGGTCTTCGTGTTGCCCACGATCACCATCCGCCCCCGGTCCCGCAACGCATCCGCCGCCTGCTCAATCGGCGCGTTGCTGCCGGACGCCGTGCAGATGAACGCCACGTCCACCCCCTGACCGCCCGTCCAGTGGCGGACTTCATCCGACAGATTCTCCACCCCCGAAATCACCACCCGCTCCGCGCCCAATGCTTCGCTGAGCGGACGGCGCGCCGCCGCCACGTCCACCGCCAGCACGCGACATCCCGCCGCCACCAGCAGATTTGTGATGAGCAATCCCACCAATCCCTGACCCATCACCAATGTCCGGCAGCCCAGCGAGGGTTCGGCCTGACGCACCCCCTGCATCGCAATCGCGCACAACGTCGTGTAGGCCGCCTGCCAGTTCTCAACACCCTCCGGAACCGGGGCCAGCAACAAATCCGGCAGGGCGATGTACTCCGCGTGAAACGCGCATTCCGCCCCGGCGCACGCCACACGATCCCCCACCCGAAACCGCGTGTTGCCCGCATCCACCGCCTCGACAATCCCGGCCGCGCTATAGCCCAGAGGCGTGGGTGTCTCCAATCGGTTTCGCACCTTCTCCAACGCCGCCTTCCAGCCCAGGTTCCGCGCGGTGTCGAGAACCTTCCGCACCTGATCCGGCCGCGCCTTCGCCTTCTGCAACAGATTCATCTTCGCCTGCTCGACCTTCATCCGCTCCGTCCCCACGCTGATCACCGAATGCGTCGTCCGAACCAGCACGCCACCGGGCGGGGCGGTGGGAATGGGCACCTCCTGAAGCTCCAGCCGTCCATCCTGATATTGCGCGATTTGTTTCACGTGATGGGAACTGTTTACCCGCTTCCCACGCCCCCGGCATAGCGAAAACCGCCAATCCCTGGTAAGGGACTCGTTCCACCGTCCCTGATCCGCCGAAGGCGCGCAAAAGTGAGGGCGAACGCGCGGACAATGTCGGAACGCCACTCTCCGAGCCGGCCCGTGAACTTCGTGCGGGCAAACTGGCCGGGTCGGAGACCGGCGCTCCCTTCACCGTAGCGCGGCCGTCCCGGCTGCGAGTTCAAGGGGCCTCCCGCCCCGTGCGTGGAGTTTGGACAATTAGCCGGCTCGACTTTGCCGCGAACTTTGCCGCGAACTTTGCCGCGAACTCTGCTTGCGTTTGTAACGTCACACGCCGAGTCGGGAGGCGCAGGCGATGGTGTCCAGCACAAGCCCAAATCACCAGTTCGCGCTAAAGATTGCGGTAAAGTTCAACCACCTGCCTGAATGGTCCAATCCTCCACTCCCGCCCGCTCCGCGCCCCAGCCATTCCGAAATCCGAATTCAGAGATCCTTCTTCACCACCCATCGATGCTTCCCGCGCGATGTCTTCTCCGTCTCCCGAACCGCCCGCATCTCGATCCGAAAATCATCTCCCAGCTTGCGCCGGATTCCCTCCTCGATCCGCGCCAGTCGGGACGCCTGAAATCCCGGACCCGGCACATACCGAAACTCCACAACCCCGGCTTCCTCCTGGAAAAACTGCACCGCATAGAGATCATCGAAGATCGAGTCGTGCATGTTGAAGGCCGTGAGCGAAATCCTCCGTCCACCCGCGCTCACCAGAAACTCCTGCTCGCGCCCCGCAATCTCGCTGACCGCCTGCCATGGAAACTCGAACGGCCCGTCGGCCTCCTCACTCGCCACCCGGACGTAATCCCCCGTCCGATATCGGATCAACGGCATCGCCAGATTGTGAAACGAAGTCCCGATCACCTCGCGCATCCCGTTCTCGTCCGGCGGACCGAACTCCACAAACCCATACGTCGGCCAGAAATAGAACAAATCCGACTTCCTTCCCTCTCCGGCCAGCACCACCCGTTCGGCGTGTCCGTACCATCGATACACCCGGCATTGGAACACTCGTTCCAGCAGCCGCTTTTGCGGCAGGGTCAGCCGTTCCGATCCGCACAACAATCCCCTCAACGGCAGGCGCCACGTTTGTCCCGCCTGCTCGAGAAACTCCGCAAGTTGCAACGCCGCCGACGGATAAACATGCAGCAGGTCCGGACGAAATCTCTCCAATTGCTCGAGATACTCCGGCAGCCGCTCCGTGGTCAGATGATACGACGAAAGCATCAGCCAGTCGCGCGTCGCGTCATAAGACGCGATCCGTCCCGCCGCCTTCGAACTGATGACATGCCCGCGGATGACTGCCAGGCGCGCGCCCTCCTCATACCCCGCGCGCCTCCACATCGCCTCCAGAAAGGCCTGTTCCTTCGGACGACTGATGCCCTTCTCCAGATAAAAACCCACCGGCACACCCGTCGATCCGCCGGTCGTCAGATACAGCCGCCGGGAGGCGGGCACCCCTGTGGACAGCAACTCTGGCAGACTCTTCTGCAAATCCTCCTTCTCCAACATCGGACAACCCTCCAGATCAGCGCGACTCCGCACGTTTCTGAAATCGAACCCCGCGACCGCAAATGTCCTCTGATAAAACGGGCAGGTCGTCGCCGCGTGCTCCAATACCACGCGCAACTCGGACATCGCATGCGCCTCGCTCTCCGCCCGGCTCCAGCCCTCCATCTCCCCACACTCCCGGGAAAACCGCTCATACTCCCTCCCGAGGCGCCATCCCTGCGGCAAGGCCCGGTACGCCCCCCCGATCATTCGCCTGCACGGACGCGGCAGCCGCTCATAGAACGCCAGCAACGGATACAGACGATCCTCCAGGCTCATGCCGAAAGCGTCACACGCGTGTTCTCAATCGCGCCCACCCAGCCAAAATGCGGTCGGAAATGAAACGTCTCCTCGAGATCCTCCACCCGCCCGCGCCAGCCCGCTTCATTCGATAACACATCGATCTCCTCCGGCTTGAAATCCACGAAACTCAACTCGCGCATCTCGAAACTGTGCCGCAACAACCGCAGCTTCCGCCAGTCAAACCCCATCACCACCGCCGCCGTCACATCCACCGACACCGGATGCCGCCCGGCCAGAATCACCCCGCAAGACTTCGCGTCCGGCGCCATCGGCCCGTTGCCCTCGCCCCCGATGATCCCGTCCACCACCGCCAGATAGCGCAACGGCTCCCGGCGGCGTGATCCCGTTCCATCAAAGAAAAAAAGGCACTTGTTCAGGTCCAGCACCATCCGCCAGCACGTGTCATTGCCATGCCAGTTGCCGGAACGAACCACTTTCTGCGTGTCCCCAAAATACAGCCGTCCCAGCTTCTTCAACGGAACAAAAAGCCTCGACAACCCGGGCCGATCCTTCAGCCATCGTTTCGCCGTGCCCATCCAACGATGCTCCAGACGGGCCTTGGCGGTCGCCGCCGGAAATTGATCGCCCCCGTTCTCCGGCGTGCCCTCCGTATGATGCGGCAGCCAATTCTTGTTCGCGTTGATCCCCACGAGATTCTTCAACGCGCAGGTCAGCCCCACCTTTTTGTGCGTCTTCAGCTTCGGCAGGTTGATCAACACATCCGCCTCCATCGGCGTGCGACACAGCAGATACTCATGCCGCTCCCCGCGATGCACCTCATTCGTTTCCGCCATGTCATACGACGCCCCATACAGCCGCCCCTGGCCGTGAAACCCGACGAATTCACTCGCCTGATCCAGCCTCACGTGTGTGCTGCCCAGCGGATCCCCGGGCAACTCCCTCCTGGCCACCGTCACGCCGTCCACCGCCTCCCATTCCACCGGCCGCAAATCCAACACCCCGACCGACACCCCAGGGAAACGCGCCCGGCACCGCGCCACCAATTCATCCAGCCGGCAATACTCGCGCAACCGTTGAAACGACGAATCCGTCTGCGGCGCGTCGCAGATGACGATGGATCCCGCTCCCTGCAACCGGTTTCCCACCCAGCGCGCCACCGCTTCGATCACCGTCGGATGCGTGACCACGTGCTCCCATTGATCCGGGCCGGGGTGGCGCTCGTCATGTTCCTTGACCCAGTTCGGCTTCAGCACCACCCGGTCGCCGCGACGGACAAAATCGTCAGGCAACCCCAAGGCTTCCAGCGCATCGACCACGAGCCGTTCAACCCTTTCCGCATCCGCGTAGGAATCCACTCCGCGAAACGCGGCTACCCGGGCCTCTGTTGTTCGAGAATCCGACACAATGCAAAAATCCGCGGTCCAATGCGCCGCCACCAACCACAACCCGCGAGAATTCATGGAACCGAAGACCGCCCCAGATTCCAAGCCCGAATTGGCAATGGCACAACATCCGTAGCGCGGGCGTCCTTGCCTGCGAGTTCGGGCACCGTCCCGGTGCCCGTAACCACACTGTATCCCCCCATGATGCCCGCAACCGACATCGCACGCCCAAAACGTCCACCCAATTCCTCCTCCACCAATCTCCCCCCGTCCCATCCGCGCGATCGGCGGTCTCCCCTCACATACCCATCACGCCTTCATACACCGCCACAGTCCCTCGGGCACAGGCCTCCCAGGTGAACTCTCCCGCCCGTGCCAGTCCCTGCAAACGGTATTCCTCACGACGCGACACGTCACACATCTCCCGCATGGCCTTCAAATACGCCGCGGGCTCCAGATCGGCGAACAGGGCGGCCTTCCCCGCCACCTCGGGCAAACTGGCCACCCGCGAGCAAATGACCGGACACCCGAACGCCATCGCCTCCACGACTGGCAGCCCAAAGCCCTCGTATTTGCTTGGAAACACCAGCGCGAGCGCGCGCCGATACAGATAAACCAGCACCTCATCCGGTTGTCGTCCCAGATAATGCCAGCCCTGCGGGGGTTTCCCCTCCCCGGCCACACCCTCCCAGCGTGCCCCGACAATGAACAACGGAGGCAGCGTGACACCCCTTGCCTCGGCCAGTTCGTAGGCCGCTTTCAACAACGCCAGATTCTTTCCGGGCTCCAGAGATCCCACGAAAAGAAAGAATTCCGCCGGCACTGCAAACGATGGAACCGCTTCAGGAACTCGTTCCGCGTTCACGGAAAAGTCGCACCCGTTGTGCACCACCTCGATCCTCGATGACGGAATACCCAGCAAAGCCATCGCCTCATCCGCCGTAAACCGGCTGATACAAATGACCCGCTCCGCCCGTTGAATCCGGGCGTAACGGCGCCCACTTGTCAGGCGGTGCCATCGACGGAATCGCTCCGGATGACGCGCTCCCGCCAGGTCATGAAGCGTTGCCACATAACGAATCCCCACCGGGGGAATGAAAAGTGGCCCTCCTGTGGAATGATACAGATCCACACGATGCCGTAAGAGCTGCCGACCGGCGAGAACCGGCGCCCAAACCAGTTCCCGATAAGCCGTTTTGAGCCAACGTTGCGGCTGCCGATACCCAAAATTTTCAATCGCCCACG